>NZ_JBFODQ010000067.1:0-36834 GCF_040908355.1 Aeromonas sp. R2-2
GTGACGGCGATGACGCTGACAGGCAGTGTCACCACCGATGAATCGACCCAGCTGGGTGTCACCGTGACCAGCGTTGCGTCGATCTTCAGTGGTGGCGTGGGCAGTGCAGGCGTGGACGGTGGCACGACCGATGTGTCGCTGCGTATTGATGTGGCGGCCAGCGGGCTGGTGACCACGGTGGGCAACAAGGCCATCACCCTGGTGGCGGACGGTGCTGACAGCGACATCGTGTACGGCAAGTTTGACAGCGATGGCGACAATGTTCTGGACAGCAACGCATTCAAGCTGGAGATAGGGGAAGACGGCACACTGAGCGTGACCCAGTTTGTAGCCATCAAACATCCGGATAGCCCGACCAACTATGACGAGCCGGTAGACCTGGCAGGCAAGCTGTCGGCGGTGGTGACCACCACCGATGGGGATGGTGATGTGGCGAGCAAGAGCGTGAGCATCGGTGCTGGCGTCCAGTTCGAGGACGACGGTCCGAGTGCTGTGGCTGATACCATTACCAGTGGCACTAATGGCACTGTCAACCTGGTGTTGGTTCTCGATAGCTCAGGCAGTATTGGTGATACCAATATGCAGGTTATAAAGGATGCTGTAACGAATCTGATGAACAGCTATGGCAACTCGTTGGTCAAGGTGATGCTGGTTGATTTTGCTGGCTCTGCCACCGTCAAGAGTGTCGGTAGTCAGGTATGGCTGACTAAGGACCAGGCGACTGGTCAGCTGACAACTATCTCTTCCGGTGGTTCGACAGACTACGATGATGCCTTGCAAGCGGTACAGGACAACTATGGAACACCGCCTTCGGCTGATAATACCTTTGTATTTTTCATCTCGGATGGTGTGCCCAGTTCGACCGATGACGCTATTAACACCGCAGAGCGTAATGAGTGGACGAATTTCCTGACGCAAAAAGGTATTGATGGTGCGTATGCCGTGGGAATTGGCTCAACCAGCGTGCTTGATGCCGACTTGCAAAGTGTCGCTTGGTCACCTAGTGGTGCTCACAACAGCAATGTGGTGGTGATCAATACTGCTGGTCAGTTATCGGGAACTCTGACCAACCTGACGCAGGTAATCGATGGTAATGTCACAACCAATGACAGTGCCGGTGCTGATGGTTTTGCTACGCCCAAGCTGGTTTCTGTGGAGTACAACGGAACAACCTACACCTTCAATAACAGCAATACCTCTTTCTCTATCGCATTGGGTACCAATAAGGGCAACCTCTACATTGAAAATGATGGTGATTACCGATTCACACCACCATCAGGAGGAGCTGAGGGGGCTCCAGTCGAGGTCACTTACAAGATCAAGGATGGCGACGGCGATACCAGTAGTGCCAAGTTGACCATTATCAATCCGGTACTGGTGGTTGGTGGCAATGCCAATGACACAGGTTCCGGGGCAAGCACGGCCATTGACGATCACGTTCGTCCCAACCCTCTTCTTGCTCCGGATGTTGATGGGGCAATAGTGGGTGGAATTGGGGCAGATGTATTGATCGGTGATGTTGGCGGAGTGACTTCGGGTAGTTACAACCTGACATTCATGATCGATATGTCGGGAAGTATTAGCGGCACTGAATTCCAGCTCATGAAAGATGCCATCAATAACTTGCTGGCCAAGTTCAGTGGCATATCACAGTTGCAAGTCGAGATTGGTACGTTTGCAGATAATAGCAACGTTGTGGGTACCTATTCCTCGGTTACCGCTGCTCAGCAGGCTGTCAGTAATCTAACTCGCTCAGGGGGGGGGACCAACTATCAGGCTGCGTTGACAACTCTTAATACCATGATGACCGGGGATCCTGTCGCGGATCATAAGTATGTCTACTTCCTCACGGACGGGGAGCCAACTGTTGGAAGCTGGACCAATTCAACCCAGATTGCTAACGGTATGGCAGCCCTGAATGCGTTGACGGCTCCTGGGGTGGTGATTAATGCGGTCGGGATTGGGGTGCCATCCGGTGCATCATTTGGTAATAACCTCAATGCGATTGACAACACGCCAGATAACTACCTCGCCGTAGACAGCTTTGATGATCTGTCCAGTGGCTTGGGTTCGCTCTTTACCGCTGTTAGTGTCGGCTCTGACCTGTTGCAGGGCGGTGCAGGCAACGACGTGATTTTTGGTGACAGCATTCATGCGGACAATGTGGATGGTGGCTGGTTCGAGTTTGTGGCAGACAATCCGGGCAAGAGTGGTGGGCAACTGCTCAACGAACTTTACAGCCGGCATGCAGTGTATGGTAAGGAGGGGGCTGTCGGTGGCGATGATACCCTTGAAGGTGGCGACGGTAATGATGTGCTTTATGGCCAAAAAGGGAATGACATCCTGATTGGCGGTGACGGTATTGACATTCTGATTGGTGGGACCGGGTCTGACACCCTCACTGGGGGGGCTGGCAAGGACACCTTCAAGTGGGGCGCTGGAGATGTTGGTGGTACCGATGTGATCAAGGACTTCACTACCGGTACCGGTGGGGATGTACTGGATATAAGCGAACTGCTTACTGGTGAACATGCCAATAAGAACTCGCTGGATGCCTATCTCAATTTCAGTAGCTCTGGGCCTGGTACCAACAAATCTACATTGACGATTGATTTGGATGGTTCGAGTGGAGGAACTAGCCACGTCATAAAATTTGACAATATTGACCTGACAACCTTGGGTAACAGTGACTTGCAGATTATTCAGAAGTTGCTGGATGACGGTAACTTGAAGGTTGATCCGTAACCTTGTCTTGGGGCCGGGCTTGCCTGGCCCCTGTTTTTTCCCCAAGGGGATGGATAAGATAGCGGCAGTAGAGGAGAGGGGTAATCATGCAGTCATTCAACTGGGTCGACATTGATGGCATCCGTTATAGCTGGGATGGGCAGGGGAACATTACCTGCGCAGGCCAGTTTGGCTATCAGGCCTCGATCGCGGGGGATCGGCTGGATGGGATGGAGATTGAGAATGAGGCCGGTGATGTAGCGGGCTCGCTCTATGTTGATTTCGCTACGGCCTCTATCACTTATGTGCCGGTCATGGATACCGAGTCTGCCCATAACATGATTCTGGTTGGCCATCATCAGGGGCAGCAGGAGTATCCGCTGGCCAGTTTTCACTCTCCGTTGTTGCAAGATTTGCTAGGACCATCTGATACCATCCCTTGGTCTGCGATGGAGGAGGATAGTGGTGGCACCAATATCGGACAGGCGGTGCAAGGACACGTTCTGTCGTGGGACTCGTTCCATTTCGATGATGAGGTGTTGGTCTGTGGCGCGGCTCCTGCGCTGGATATGGCAAACCAGAGCCAGGATCCCGGCAGCATGGTCACCATTAGTCTCGATCTGACCAATCAGATACTGGATCAGCTCCCCCCCTTGCATGATATATGAATCCCGTAACTGCACGGGCATAATGACCTCAATCTTTCCGATTGAGGTTTTTTTCTATGTGGCGTCCCCTTCTTACTCTTTCCGCTCTGGTTGTCAGTGCTCCGCTGCTGGCGATTGAAGTGCCGCAAGCGCCCCATCTGGTGGTGAGTGGTTATGCCGAGCAGAAGACCGAACCCGATATGCTCACCCTCAATGTGGCGGTGAGTGCACTGGATAAGCAGGGCCTCAAGGCCAAGCAGCAGGTCGATACCAAGGTCGCAGCCTTTTTCAGCCAACTGGAAGGGCTGGGAATAAAGCGCAGCGATGTTGAGGCTGGCAACCTGATGGTCTCGCCGGAATATCAGTATGGCGAAAACAAGAAGCCGGTATTGTTGGGGTATCGTGCTCAGCGACAATTGGCGGTGAAGCTCTATCAGCTCGACAAGTTGAGCCCCCTGATGGATACCGCACTTAAAGCCGGGCTGGAGTCGGTATCCCAGATTGAATACGGGTTGAAATCGCCGCAGGTCATCAAGGAGCAGGCCCGTCTGAATGCCGTTGAGGATGCCAAAATCAAGGCTGAATCTCTGGCCAAGGCGTTCGGGATGAAGCTTGGCAAGGTCTACAGTGTGGAGTACCGCAATGCTTCGCCCATTACCGCCTACAGCCGCAACCTGAAAGTGGTGCAGGCCATGGCGATGGCTGCTCCTGCGGCGGATATGGCGGACAACAGCTATCAACAACAGCAGATCACGGTAAGTGATAATATCGAGGCTGTTTTCTTGCTGGAGTGATGCCCGTCGTTTAAGTCCAGTCATGAACAACCCCGCCATTTGCTGCGGGGTTTTTATTGCGCATCGATGCAGATATAAAAAAGCCGACGCTCGTGTTTACTTAATCGAGCGTCGGCTTTTTGTTGCGCTGGGTTTATCAGGCGGTCACAGCATCAGCCTGGGTCGCTTCAGGAGCTGGGTTGCGGATGAGGTAATCAAACGCACCCAGTGCGGCGGTGGCGCCAGCACCCATGGAGATGATGATCTGCTTGAACGGTACCGTGGTGGCATCCCCTGCAGCGTAGACGCCGGGCAGGGAGGTCGCCCCTTTGGTATCGATCTCGATCTCGCCAAAGCGGGTCAGGGCTATCTCGCTCCCTTTGAGGAACTCGGTGTTCGGTACCAGGCCGATCTGGACGAAGATACCCGCCACCGCCAGGTGTTTGATCTCACCTGTGGTGCGATCTTCGTAGTCCATACCGACCACCTTGCTGCCATCACCTATCACTTCGGTGGTGCGAGCGCTCATGATGATGTCGATATTGCCCATGGAGCGAGCCTTCTTCTGCAGTACTTCATCGGCACGCAGGGTGTCGGCGAACTCCACCACAGTCACATGCTCGACGATGCCAGCCAAGTCGATCGCTGCCTCGATGCCGGAGTTACCGCCTCCGATCACAGCTACTCGCTTGCCCTTGAAGAAGGGGCCATCGCAGTGCGGGCAGTAGGCCACGCCCTTGGTACGGTACTCAAGCTCGCCCGGGACGTTCAGGTCACGCCAGCGCGCACCGGTAGCCAGGATCACGGCACGGCTCTTCAAGGTGGCGCCAGAGGCGAGATCCACGTTCACATATCCATCTTTGCTGATGGCGGCGGCGCGCTGCTCGGTGATCACTTCAACGCCGTACTCTTTGACGTGCTGCTCCAGGCTGGCGGCCAGCTTGGGGCCTTCGGTGTAGGGCACGGAGATAAAGTTCTCGATGCCGACGGTGTCCATCACCTGACCACCGAAACGTTCGGCAACGATGGCAGTGCGAATGCCTTTACGAGCGGCATAGATGGCCGCTGCGGCGCCAGCCGGGCCACCGCCTACCACTAGCACATCGTAGGGATCTTTCTCATTCAGCTCGGCAGCTTTGCGCTCTGCGGCGCCGGTGTCGAGTTTGGCGACGATCTCTTCGAGTGAAATACGGCCCTTGCTGAACGGTTGACCGTTCAGGTAAACATTCGGTACCGCCATGATTTGACGCTCGGCGACCTCTTCCTGGAACAGGGCGCCGTCGATCATGGTGTGGGTGATGCCGGGGTTCAGGGTCGCCATCAGGTTGAGGGCCTGCACCACATCCGGGCAGTTGTGGCAGGAGAGGGAGATATAGGTCTCGAAGTGGAACTCACCCTTGAGATTGCGGATCTGCTCCTGCACGGCCGCATCGGCCTTGGAAGGGTGGCCGCCGCTTTGCAGCAGGGCGAGTACCAGAGAAGTAAATTCATGACCCATGGGGATGCCGGCAAAGTGAACGCGCGGAGCTTGGCCCTGCGGCGCGACACTCATGGAAGGCTTGCGAACGGCAGTGCCAGAGGTCTGGGTGATCTTGGGGGACATCTCGGCGATCTCGCTGGCCAGTGCCAGCAGCTCTGCAGATTTGTCGCTGTCGTTGCCGGACACGCTGATCTCGATGGGATTGACGATGTACTGCAGATAGGTGTTCAGCTGTTGTTTGAGGTTGGTATCCAACATGGTCGAATTCCTTCTTGTAATGGCGAGTTGGCATTAAATGTGAGTCGGTCTGCTTTCAGGCCTATTTGGCAATGCCGGAAAGCAGACCGGCCCTTATGCGGGCCGGTCTTGGAAGCGGGAGGCTTAGATCTTGCCTACCAGGTCCAGGGACGGGGCCAGAGTGGCTTCGCCTTCTTTCCATTTAGCCGGGCACACTTCACCCGGGTGGGAGGCAACGTACTGGGCTGCTTTGACTTTGCGCAGCAGTTCCAGTGCGTCACGGCCGATGCCGCCAGCGTTGATCTCGACGATCTGGATGATGCCCTGCGGGTCAATTACGAAGGTACCGCGGTCAGCCAGACCAGCTTCTTCGATCATCACGCCGAAGTTGCGGGTGATGGTACCAGTCGGGTCACCAATCATCGGGTACTGGATCTTCTGAATGGTGTCAGAGGTGTCGTGCCATGCTTTGTGAGTGAAGTGGGTGTCGGTAGAGACAGAGTAGATCTCGACGCCCAGTTTCTGGAATTCAGCGTAGTTGTCAGCCAGGTCGCCCAGCTCGGTCGGGCAAACGAAGGTGAAGTCAGCCGGGTAGAAGAAGACCACGGACCACTTGCCTTTCAGGTCAGCGTCAGACACCTGAACGAATTTGCCATTGTGGTAGGCGGTAGCATTGAACGGCTTGATTTCAGTGTTGATGTAGGTAGACATGTAATTGCTCCTTGGTGATGTACATATGCCGGTCTGGTGTTGAAGAGTCTTGCCAGACGAGGCGCTTAACTTTCGATGGATTCATCATAGGGGCTTCCGCTAATCGATAAAAGCCGCAATTTTGAATCGCTTAAATCTACTTATTAGATAGCTCACTATGGCTGTACCTAACATGAATATCTCTGGCCTACTGAGATAACTCCTTGTCGTGGTTCAATATCTGTGCGCTACATCGCCTTTTCAAGGCATAAGAAGGGGTGTGCAGATCCACGATGACGCGATGAGATAAACGGTGGTGCAAACGGGTGGCGCAGGAGGTTGAGGCCGCTGCTCGCAGCGATGGGGGATGTGCTGGCAAGGGGAGGCCGAAAGGCGCAGATAAAAAAAATCCCGGCGCTATCGCAACGACAGGGCCGGGTCATCAAACAAGGAATGGCTATATAAACAAATGCTTTACAGCAAAGACTAACTACGGGGTGTGCAAACTTGCAGACATATGAGAGGAAGATAATGGGTGCACAATCCCTCGTCTCCCCCTCGGCAACTATTGCATGAGAGGGATGATAGTGTGACGCAGATCACAAGGCAAGTATTTGGTGTAATTTTTCAATCAAAATGAAAGTGTTTCATCATTTCAGCTTATTTAGACGACTGAAAACGCTTTTATTGTAATTTAATTACAGGCTGATCTATCAAAAGTCGGTAGGTGGTTCCTGCTCTTCCATCAATTCCAGCAGGTTGATGGCCACGGCAATAAAGTCCGACTCGGTGACAATGCCGATCAGCTTGCGTCCTTTGAGTACCGGCAGGCAGCCATATTTGTGGCGCTGCAGGTAAAGTGCTGCCTCCTTGATGCCGGCGTGAGGATCTACGCTCGCCACTTGCCGTGTCATGATCTCGTCGAGTTGCACGCTGTCGGTAAATTCTGCTTCCCGCTCCGGGCTGATGAGCAGCAGCTTGGATTCCCGGGTGGCCAGGATATCGGTGAGGGTTACCAACCCCAGCAGGTGATGCTGCTCGTCGACGATGGGAATGTGGCGGATCCGCTCCTGCTGCATCAGGTCCATCGCCTGTTTGACACTGTTTGACGGACCCAGAGTGAAGGGATGTTCGGTCATGATTTCGGATAGGGTCATCATGGTGGGCCTCCTTGTGTATCTGCTTTCACCCTAGCCCAGCGCCCATTGGCAAAACATGATCAGGGTCAATACAGAACATTAAAGAATCATTAACCGGAGGTGTGTCTCAATATTGCTCGCTACCCCTTGTCTCTCTTGGGTTTTTGGTCTTTTGGGTTGCCTTGGAAGATGGGGATAACTAGACTAGCCGCCGATTCCCCCCGAGGTGAAAGATGCAAGTATCCGATTTTCATTTTGATCTGCCAGATGAGCTGATTGCCCGCTATCCGATGGCAGAGCGTACCGCCAGCCGCCTGTTGCAGCTCGATGGTCAGACTGGCGCCCTGCGCCACGGTCAATTTGTGGATGTGCTGGATCAGCTCAATCCGGGTGACCTGCTGGTATTCAATAACACCCGTGTCATTCCGGCGCGCATGTTTGGCCAGAAGGTCAGCGGCGGCAAGCTGGAGGTATTGGTCGAGCGCATTCTGGACGAGCACAGCGTGCTGGCCCATGTCCGTGCATCCAAGGCGCCCAAGCCCGGCACCCGGATGATCATGGATGGTGGTGTTGAAGCCGAGATGCGCGCCCGCCACGACGCTCTGTTCGAGATCCACTTCCTCGACCCGCGTCCGGTGCTGGAGATTTTGGAGGCCATCGGCCACATGCCGCTGCCCCCCTATATCGACCGTCCCGACGAGGATGCCGACAAGGAGCGCTACCAGACCGTTTACAATCAAAAGCCGGGCGCCGTCGCGGCGCCGACCGCCGGTCTGCACTTTGATGAGCCGCTGCTTGAGAAAATTCGGGCCAAAGGGGTTGAAACGGCCTTTGTCACCCTGCATGTAGGGGCGGGGACCTTCCAGCCGGTGCGGGTAGAGAAGATTGAAGATCACCACATGCACTCCGAGTATGCGGAAGTGCCGCAAGAGGTGGTAGATGCCATCGCGGCCACCCGTGCCCGTGGTGGTCGGGTGATCGCGGTGGGGACCACGTCGGTGCGTTCGCTGGAGAGCGCTGCCAAGGTCACCCTGGCACAGGGCAAACCGCTGGCGCCCTTCTTTAGTGACACCGATATCTTCATCTTCCCTGGCTACCAGTTCCAGATTGTCGATGCCATGGTCACCAACTTCCATCTGCCGGAGTCGACCCTGATCATGCTGGTCAGCGCCTTCGCCGGTTATGACAACGTGATGGCGGCCTATCAGGCAGCTGTGGCCGGTCAGTACCGTTTCTTCAGCTACGGGGACGCCATGTTCGTCACCCGTCGCCAGGTTGAAGCATAAGCTTCAGCTTATTTACCGGGCCGTGAGCGGCCCTCCTATTGTCAGACTGTTTATCTGACGCAGCCGAGGTAGCAATGAAATTTGAACTGAAAACCACCGACGGCCGTGCCCGTCGCGGTCAACTGGTCTTCGAACGTGGTGTGGTACAAACGCCGGCCTTTATGCCGGTCGGGACTTACGGCACCGTCAAGGGGATGACCCCGGAAGAAGTGCGTGAAACCGGCGCCCAGATCCTGCTGGGTAACACCTTCCACCTCTGGCTACGTCCGGGTCAGGAAGTGATGCGTGCCCACGGCGATCTGCATGACTTCATGAACTGGCAGGGCCCGATCCTGACCGACTCCGGTGGTTTCCAGGTGTTCAGCCTAGGCCATATTCGCAAGATCACCGAAGCGGGCGTCCACTTCCGTCACCCCATCAATGGCGAGAAGATCTTCCTCGACCCCGAGAAGTCCATGGAGATCCAGTACGATCTGGGCTCCGACATCGTGATGATCTTCGACGAGTGCACTCCGTACCCGGCCACTTATGAAGAAGCGCGCAAGTCCATGGAGATGTCCCTGCGCTGGGGCAAGCGCTCCCGTGAAAAGTTTGATGCGCTGGGTAACAAGAACGCCCTGTTCGGCATCATTCAGGGCTCGGTCTACGAAGATCTGCGGGATGTCTCCCTCAAGGGGCTGCTGGAGATCGGTTTCGACGGTTATGCGGTCGGTGGTCTGGCCGTGGGCGAACCCAAAGAGGACATGCACCGCATCCTCGAGCACGTCTGCCCGAAAATTCCGGCTGACAAGCCGCGCTACCTGATGGGTGTCGGCAAGCCGGAAGACTTGGTGGAAGGGGTGCGCCGTGGTATCGACATGTTCGACTGCGTCATGCCGACCCGCAACGCCCGCAACGGCCACCTGTTCACCACCGATGGCGTGGTGAAGATCCGCAATGCCCAGCACCGCAACGACACCAGCACCCTGGATGCCGAATGCGATTGCTACACCTGCAAGAACTACAGCCGTAGCTACCTGCACCATCTGGACAAGTGCAACGAGATCCTCGGTGCCCGTCTGAATACGATTCATAACCTGCGTTACTACCAGCGTGTGATGCAGGGTTTGCGGGACGCGATCGAGCAGGGTAAATTAGACGACTTTGTAACAGAGTTTTACCGTCGGCAAGGGAAGCCTGTGCCTCCGTTAGCTGAAAATGACGTTAAATAACAACAACATATAATTTTGTTTTTTTTAAATCTACATCAATAAGAGGTTGTTAAATGAGCATTATCTCCAAGGCGTATGCAGAAGGCGCAGCACCGGGTGCACAGGGTGGTGGTATGGAAATGATCATCATGCTGGCCGTATTCGGCCTGATCTTCTACTTCATGATCTATCGTCCCCAGGCCAAACGTGCCAAGGATCACCGCAATCTGATGAGCTCCTTGTCAAAGGGTGATGAAGTGCTCACTTCCGGTGGCCTGGTTGGCAAAATTGCCAAAGTGGCTGCAGACAGCGATTACCTGGTGATCGCCCTGAACGACCAGACTCAAGTCACCATCAAAAAGGACTTCGTCTCTGCCGTTCTGCCCAAGGGTTCTATCCAGTCCCTTTAATCTCCCAAGGAGCACAGCGTGTTGAATCGCTATCCGCTGTGGAAATACCTGATGGTGATCCTGGTGATCGCCATCGGTTTTCTATATGCAGCCCCCAATCTTTACGGCGAAGATCCGGCTTTGCAGGTTTCTGCCAGCCGTGGTGCCGAAGTCAAGCTAGATACTCTTGATCTGGTGAAAGAGACCCTTGAAGCGGCCAAGATCCCGGTCAAACATGCTGCATTCGAGCACGGTTTTATCCTGATCCGTTTCAAGAACACCGAAGACCAGCTGAAGGCGCGCGATATCGTTGCCAACAAGCTGGGCGACAACTTCATTACCGCACTCAACCTGGCACCTTCCACTCCCGCCTGGCTCGAAGCCATCGGTGCGGCGCCTCTGAAGCTGGGTCTTGATCTGCGCGGTGGTGTGCACTTCCTGATGGAAGTGGACATGGCCGAAGCACTGACCAAGCAGCAAGAGCAGATGGTGCAGGATTTCCGCTCCGAGCTGCGCACCCAGAAGATCCGTTACTCCGGCGTGCGCCGGGTCGGTGATCAGGTGCAGGTGATCTTCCGTGACGAAGCCGATCAGGAACGCGCCGTTTCTCATCTGCGTCGTCAGAACCCTGATTTGACCTTCACTACCGAGCAGAAAGGGGATGAGTTCATCCTGCTGGCTGGTCTGAGCGAAGCCAAGATCAAGGAAGTGAAGAAGTACGCCCTCGAGCAGAACATCACCATCATCCGTAACCGGGTCAACGAACTGGGCGTGGCCGAGCCGCTGGTACAACAGCAAGGCGCCGAGCGCATTGTCGTTGAACTGCCCGGTATTCAGGATACCGCCCGCGCCAAGGAGATCCTGGGTGCAACCGCGACCCTGGAATTCCACATGGTCGATGAGACTGCCGACATCCAGGCTGCGGCCGATGGCCGTGTCCCGCCCAGCTCCAAGGTCTACAACGATCGCAATGGTCGTCCCGTGGTGCTGCAAAAGCGGGTGATCCTGACCGGTGACCACATCGTGGGTGCCCAGTCCGGTTTCGACGAGTACAGCCGTCCCCAGGTCAACATCAAGCTGGATGGCCAGGGTGGCAACAAGATGGCCAACTTTACCAAGGATAACGTCGGTAAAGGGATGGCGACCGTCTTCATCGAGTACAAGCCGGTCGGTCAACCGGGTCCGGATGGCAAGCGCAAGTTCCGCAAGCAGGAGGAGGTGATCAACGTCGCCACCATCCAGTCGCGTCTTGGCAGCCAGTTCCGTATCACAGGTATCGACAACGCCAACGAAGCCCACAACCTGGCGCTGCTGCTGCGTGCCGGTGCCCTGATCGCCCCGATCCAGATCGTGGAAGAGCGCACCATTGGCCCGAGCCTGGGTCAACAGAACATCGACAGCGGTATGGAAGCCATCGGCTGGGCCATGCTGGTGATCGTGCTGTTCATGGGGATCTACTACCGCGCGTTCGGCTGGGTTGCCAACTTGGCGCTCTGTATGAACCTGGTGTTGATTGTCGGCATCATGTCGATGATCCCGGGGGCCACCATGACCCTGCCGGGTATCGCCGGTATCGTCCTGACGCTGGGTATGGCGGTGGATGCCAACGTGCTGATCTACGAGCGTATTCGTGAAGAGATCCGCAACGGTCGTGGTGTTCAGCAAGCCATCCATCTGGGCTTTGATCGGGCATTCTCCACCATCGCCGACTCCAACGTGACCTCGCTGATCACCTGCGTGATCCTGTTCGGTATCGGTACTGGCGCCATCAAGGGCTTTGCCCTGACGCTGGGCATTGGTCTGACCGCCTCCATGTTTACTGCCATCACAGTTTCCCGTGCCATTATCAACCTGGCTTGGGGTGGACGGCGTATCGACAAGCTGCCCATCTGAGGATAGAGAGATGTTTCAGATTCTACATTTTGAAAAACCGATCCCGTTTATGCGCTATGCCAAGCCGGGTGTGGTTTTCTCTTCCGTGCTGATGGTGGTAGCCCTGTTCTTCCTGTTTGATCGGGGGCTGAACTGGGGTCTGGACTTTACCGGTGGTACCACCATCGAGGTGGGGTTCCAGCAGTCGGTGAGCCTGGACAAGATCCACGACGCTCTGGAAGAGCAGAAGATTGAAGGGGCAACCCTGCAACACTTTGGCTCCAGCCGTGACGTGCTGTTCCGCCTGACCCCGAAAGAGGGGGTCAAGGTAGAACAACAGGGTAACGAAGTGCTGGCGGCGGCCAAGCAGCTCGACGAGGGCGCAGTGCTCAAACGCGTCGAGTTCGTCGGCCCTTCCGTGGGTGATGAACTGGCGACAGACGGTGCGCTGGCCATGCTGGCCTCCATCCTCTGTATCCTGGCCTACGTGGCAGTGCGTTTCGAATGGCGTCTGGCGCTGGGGGGGATTCTCTCCCTAGTGCACGACGTGGTGATCACGCTGGGTGTCTTTGCCTACTTCCAGTACGAGTTCGACCTGACCGTACTGGCGGCGCTGATGACCCTGGTGGGTTACTCCCTGAACGATACCATCGTGGTGTTCGACCGCTTGCGGGAGAACTTCCGCAAGGTGCGTAAAGGGGATACCGAATACATTCTGGATCTCTCCATGACCGAGACCCTGAGTCGTACCATCATCACCTCCGGCCTTACCTTTATCGTGGTGCTGGCGCTGCTGCTCAAGGGCGGTGCGCTGATCCACGGTTTTGCCGTGGCCATGGTGATCGGTGTGGCGTTCGGTACCTACTCTTCCATCTATGTGGCGAGTGCGTTTGCCATGTTCCTCGGCGTCAAGCGCGAGCACATGCTGCCAACCCAGGTAGAAAAAGAGGGTGCGGACCAACAGGAAATCCTGCCGTAACAGTGAAGAGCGCCTCATGGCGCTCTTTTCTTATCTCTGCGTGTCGTTTGCTGACGCACATGATTTAAACAACAGGAGTTTGTCATGCATCACAATCCCCGTTTTTTGGCGCTGGTTGACGGGATCCGCTCCCGCATCACCGAAACCGATGTTCACCAGATCAAGCGCTGGCAGGATGAAGGGCGCACGTTTCACCTGATCGACGTGCGGGAAGAGAGCGAGTGGGCCAGGGGTCATCTGCCCGGAGCCCGATACCTGGGTCGTGGCGTGATTGAGCGGGATATCGAGACCCAGTTCCCGGATCTTGAGACCGAGCTCTACCTCTATTGTGGTGGTGGTTTTCGCTCCATTCTGGCGGCGGACAACCTGCAACAGATGGGTTATCGCAAGGTGATCAGCGTCGACGGCGGGTTTCGCGGTTGGTGCGATGCCGGATACCCTGTCGAATCCTGATTTATTTGAGGTAGAGGGGCACAGCTACATGACAAAGCGGCTGTTGACCTTTACCATATGCGGGGTCAAGCGTAAGCGTCGGAGTGTTCATTGAACGTCAGGAAAGGGATTGGATACCTCCTCGGTATCCTGTTGTTGCTTCCCATGTGGGGTTGCAGCAGTAGCAGTCAGGTTAACACCCCCAAGGTTCCCAAGCCGCAGCCTGCTTCACTGGTGTTGGCGACCCCCCTGCAGGTCTCCTACCAGAGTGAGCTGGCGCTCGCCCGACTCGGGCAGATGCTCAGTGAAATGGAACTGACCACCGAGCAACGGGCAGAGTTGTTCTATGAACGTGCCGTGGTGTTTGATCGGGTTGGTCTGCGTTCCCTCGCGCGGCTCGATTTCAACCGTGCCCTGCGGGAGAAACCGGATTTCGCTGAAGCCTACAACTTCATCGGCGTCTATCTGGTACAGCAGCAGAATTACGACGAAGCCTATGATGCGTTCGATTCCGCCCTCGAACTGGCGCCGGACTATGACTATGCCTATCTCAACCGTGGCATCGCCCTCTATTACGGCAACCGTCCCGAACTGGCTGCGGCCGATATGAAGCGTTTCTACGAGGCGCAGCCGGAAGACCCCTATCGGGTGATCTGGCTCTATCTGGCCGAGCAGAAACTCGACCCGTCGGCCGCCATGAGCCGGATGCGCGAGCGTCTCAACAAGTACGATGACGATGCCTGGAACTGGGATCTGGTGCGCCTTTATACCGGCGAGATCAACGCTTCCCAGCTGATGGGCAACGTGGTGAAAGGGGTGAAGGATAACCGGGAGCTTGCCGAGCGCCTGTGTGAAACCTACTTCTATCTGGGCAAGTTCGAGCTGGGCAAAGGCAACCGCAAGGAAGCCATCAGCTACTTCAAGCTGGCCTTATCCAACAACGTCTATGACTTCATCGAGCACCGCTATGCGCTGCTGGAGCTGGAGTTGATGGCGCGCAAGCCCTTGCCGCCAGGTGCCCAGAGCGCTCGTAACAAGGGTGATCAGCCCTCCTGATCTACTGCCAGATAGTGGTAAAAAAGGCCTCGCGATGAGGCCTTTTTGTTGGGCGAATGGCGGGTTTACTCCACCAGGCTCATGCCGGGGATCTGACGCCAGTAGCCGTTGCAATCGCTTCCTTGCTGCAAGGAGAGGGGAGCCTGGCCCTGCCGGTTGGCTTTGAAGCGGGCCAACATCTCCAACGTCTCCATCCCTTGCGGCGAAAGCCTGACCACATCTACCAGACCTTCCATACCAGCCAGCTCGTTACCCAGGTTGTAGCAGTAACCGGACTGGGTCTGGATCCCGTTGAGATTGAACACCCGTTGCCCTTCGCGGCTGTTGGCCAGTCGTCCGGTGGGGTAGTTGATGCAGGCGAGCTCGCAGTTGTCCTTGGGCTTGTCGAGGGATCGGGCGGTGAAGCAGCGCGCCGAGTAGGCGAGCGGCAGATGGCCGTAGGCAAACACCTCCACCTCAAATTGGTCGCGCAGGGTGCCCAGATCCTGATTGAGCTGGATCAGCCAGTCACGGGAGAGCTCCACCGGCATGACCCAGCGTTTCATCCCCTGTTTGAGCAACATGCGCAGCACATCGGCGTTATAGGCGTTGATGGCGGGGCCACAGACGAAGGGGATCCCTGCCTCCCAGGCGAGTTGCACCGTACCGAGATCGTTGGCTTCGACCATAAGATCGCCATTGTCGACCAGCCGCTTCACCTCCTTGAGTTCGGAGGGGGCGGAGATAAGGGCGAGGGTCGAGAGCACCACCTGCTTGTCGGAGCAGGCCATCTGACGGGCCAGCGCAATCCAGTCATCGACTTTGAGTTCGCGCCGCTTGCTGCAGACGGTCTCCCCCAGATAGATGATGTCGGCCTGACTGTCGGCGGCGGCATGGTAAAAGGCTTCGGTATCGGCTTTGGGCCAGTAGAAGAGCAGAGGCCCGAGAGAAAATTGCATGGGTGGACTCCTTATTGCCACTGACGATGGTAGGCGCCGAGGGTAGTCTGACTACCTTCGGAGACGCGGGCGAGCTGGGCATCCCACTCAGCTTTGACCTGATAGGCCTCGGGATTGGCCTGATAGGCATCAATGGCCGCACGCCAGACCCGGGTCACTTGCTCTACGTAGGCGGGGCTGCGCTGGCGCCCTTCAATCTTGACCGACTGGATCCCGGTCTTGAACAGCTCGGGCAGGAGACCCAGGGTATTGAGACTGGTGGGCTCTTCCAGCGCGTGGTAGGTCTGGCCATCCACGTCGAAACGCCCCTTGCACAGGGTCGGGTAACCGGCATTTTCGCCCGGGCCATAGCGGTCGATCAGCACCTCGTTGAGCCGCGACTCGAGACCATTCGGGGTCTCTTCCCAACGGACGAACTTGGCCGGTGAGCAGGCGCCGACGGTGTTGGGGCTCTCGCCAGTCATGTAGGAGGAGAGATAGCAGCGCCCCTCGGCCATGATGCAGAGGCTGCCAAAGGCGAATACCTCAAGGCCAACATCGGTCTCGCGGGCCAGCTGCTTGACCTGATGCATGGAGAGCACCCGAGGCAGCACCACCCGTGTGACATTGAATTGCTGCTGATAGAAGCGAATGGCGGCGGCATTGGTGGCGCTGGCCTGCACCGAGACATGGAGTTCCATCTCGGGGTAGTGGCGGCTGGCATATTCCAGCACGGCGAGATCGGCGATGATTAACGCATCGGCGCCGAGGGCTACCCCGCGATCAACCGCCTGTTTCCATCGCGCATCGGCCCCGGGATGGGCAAAGGTATTGATGGCAATATGCAGCTTGCGACCATGTTGATGCACATAATCCACCGCCTTCTCCAGTTTGCTGTCGGTAAAGTTAAGACCGGCAAAGTGGCGTGCATTGGTGTCATCCTTGAAACCGATATAAACGGCATCGGCCCCGTTATCTACGGCGGTTTTCAGTGCCGGCAAACTGCCTGCCGGACAGAGTAATTCCATTGGTACGCTCCGAGAGTGCATATGAAGGGCAAACGAGCCCTGATTGTATGCAGCCATGCACTCCCGCTTTTTGACCTGAGGCAGCTTTGTGTGGCTTTACCCTTCTTGAGGTAACCCTGCACAAGTTTGATTTCCAACAGGATCTTGACACTCTCCCTGTGTTTGAATGCGTAAAAAAGGGAGTCTATCGTGTTTCAACAACTGCAACGCCGCCTGGTCGAACAGGCTCCGCGCTTCTTGCGCCATCCCCTCAAGCTTGTTCCCTTCAATCTGCAAAAGCAGCTGATGGAGAGTTTGCTGGCCCGGGTTTTCAAAGAGGCTATCGAAGATGGTGATTTCGAGTTTCTGGCAGACAAGTGGCTGAAAGTCGAAGTCTCTGATCTGGCGCTGTGCTGGTTTATCAGTGAGCAGAATGGCCAGCTGGTGGTGGCTCGCGAGTGTGACAAGGCCGATGTCTGCTTCAGCGGTACCGCCAACGACCTGATCCTGATTGCCGGTCGCAAAGAGGATCCGGATTCGCTCTTTTTCCAGCGCAAGCTGAAGATAGAAGGGGATACCGAACTGGGCCTTGAGGTGAAAAACCTGATGGACAGTCTGGATCTCGATGGCTTGCCAAGCCTGGTGAAGTATCCCCTGATGGATCTGGCGACGTTTATCGAACGGGCCCGCACTGAGTCAGCGCAGGCTCCGGTGCAGACGGCGCCGGGCGGGATCCCGTCTTAAGTGGACAATCACCCCATGGGCATGGCGACGATAATGGTGCCGTGCCCAGAGGCAGCGACAGGCCCACAGACAGGGCACCAAGGCGATGAGTGCCGCAGGGGCGGGCAGCTGTGACATGGCCAGCCCCGCAGCCAGCCAGATGAAGGGCAGCGCTTCATATAGCCACTCCGGCTGTAGCCAGCGTTTGCTCGGAAAGATAATCAGATCGGTACGTCGGTAGCTGGAGCGCATCATCCAGGTCACCGCTCCGGCGATAAACAGCAAGGCGCCTGCAAACCAGAGCAGGGGCTGATCACTCAACGTAATAATGGCAATGGCTGCCAGCAGGTAGAGGCTGGGCAATCTCTCATAGATAAAGGGAGGAAGCATGGCGTTGTGTCTCCTGTGCCGTTTATCGGATATCCATCAAGTTTAGCCCCCCCTCTCACTTCCCTCATGCTGGTTTGTTATACAAACGGGTAGTTTTGTTCTGAAATGGCTCGGCTTTTACGGTGCCAACATTGTGTTCTCTTATGTTACAATTACGCGCCATTTTTGACTGAAGATTGACTGGGCATGTTGGATCAGATTCGTATCGTTTTGGTAAACACCTCTCATACCGGCAACATGGGGTCTGCGGCACGCGCCATGAAGACCATGGGGTTGACCCAGCTGGTATTGGTTGATCCGCAAGCCTTGCCGGATGACAATGCCTTCGCCCTGGCGGCTGGTGCCAGCGATGTGCTTGCCAATGCACGTATCGTCCCGACTCTGGACGACGCGATCGCCGATTGTGGTCTGGTGATTGGCACCAGCGCTCGTTCTCGAACCCTGAGCTGGCCCATGCTCGATCCCCGTGAGGCCGGCGAAAAGTCGGTGGTTGAGGGGATGCAGCACCCGGTCGCGCTGGTGTTTGGCCGTGAACGCACTGGTCTCACCAACGACGAATTGCAAAAGTGCCACTACCACGTGGCCATTCCGGCCAATCCCGATTACAGCTCCCTCAATCTGGCCATGGCGGTGCAGACTCTCTGTTACGAAGTGCGGATGCGCTGGCTGCAGGGGCAGGCCGCCGAGCCTGAAGACGAGATGGTCTATCCTAGTGCCGCCCAGCTGGAAGGGTTCTATCAGCACCTGGAACAAACCCTGATGAAGACCGGTTTTATTGCCGATGACCATCCGGGTCATGTGATGAGCAAGCTGCGTCGCTTGTTCAATCGGGCTCGGCCGGAAGCGGCGGAGCTCAACATTCTGCGCGGTATTCTGACCTCGGTGCAGAAAGCGCGCGTACCGGATTAATCCGACTGATTTACTCAACCATATACTTGACTGATTTGGTCGGGTATGTGACCATGTGCCCCATTAAATTGCTTCGCAAGACGGTAAGGCACATGAGACTGACTTCAAAAGGACGTTACGCTGTAACCGCCATGCTCGACGTGGCGCTGCATGCAGAGCAGGGGCCCGTCCCCCTTGCCGATATTTCCGAGCGCCAGGGCATCTCGTTGTCCTATCTCGAGCAGCTCTTTGCCCGCCTGCGCAAACATGGTCTGGTGAGCAGCGTGCGTGGCCCGGGCGGTGGTTATCGCCTCGGTTTGGCCCCAGGCGAGATTTCGGTTGGTCAGGTGATCACCGCGGTCGATGAGTCGGTCGATGCTACCAAGTGCCTCGGCAAGGGCGGCTGCCACGGCGGTACCCAGTGCCTGACTCACTCCCTGTGGCGTGATCTGAGTGAGCGGATCTCCAGCTTCCTCGGGGATATCACCCTGGCCGAGCTGGTACGCCAGGCCGATGTGCGCCGGATTGCCGGCAAGCAAGATGAACAAATGAAGACCGTGTTGTCCCTGGTTGATCGGGCAGAACACGGCGATGTGAGCTTGAAAGTCCAACTATAAACGTGCTTTCCACAGCGGGACTCTGTATGACCCTGACTGTGACGGAGAAAAACATGAAACTGCCTATTTACCTTGATTATTCGGCAACCTGTCCGGTGGACCCGCGTGTCGCAGAAAAAATGATGCAGTGTCTCACCATGGATGGCCTGTTCGGCAATCCGGCTTCCCGTTCTCACCGCTTTGGCTGGCAAGCCGAAGAGGCGGTGGATCTGGCCCGTAATCAAGTGGCAGATCTGATCGGTGCCGATCCCCGCGAGATCGTCTTCACTTCCGGTGCGACCGAATCCAATAACCTGGCCATCAAGGGTGTTGCCCACTTCTATGCCAGCAAGGGCAAGCACATCATCACCTCCAAGACCGAACACAAGGCGGTGCTCGATACCTGTCGCCAGCTGGAGCGTGAAGGGTTCGAGGTGACCTATCTTGAGCCGATGCCAAACGGCCTGTTCACTATCGAGATGATCGAGAATGCCATGCGTGATGACACCATCCTGGTCAGCATCATGCATGTGAACAACGAAATCGGCGTGGTTCAGAACATTGCCGCCATCGGCGAGTTGTGCCGTTCCCGCAAGATCCTGCTGCACGTGGATGCCGTTCAGAGTGTGGGCAAGATCCCGGTAGATGTGGAAGCACTGAAAGTGGATCTGCTCTCCGTCTCTGCGCACAAGGTGTATGGTCCGAAAGGGATCGGTGCGCTGTTTGTTCGCCGCAAACCCCGCGTTCGTCTGGAAGCCCAGATGCATGGCGGTGGCCACGAGCGCGGCATGCGTTCCGGTACTCTGCCGACCCACCAGATCGTCGGGATGGGCGAAGCTTTCCGCATCGCCAAAGAAGAGATGGTGAGTGAAGGCGAGCGTATCTTGGCACTGCGCCAGCGTCTGTGGAATGGCATCAAGGATATTGAAGCCGTCTACATCAATGGCGATCTGGATCAGCGTGTTCCGGGCAACCTTAACGTCAGCTTTGCCTATGTGGAAGGGGAATCCCTCATCATGGCGCTGAAAGATTTGGCGGTCTCTTCCGGTTCGGCCTGTACCTCCGCCAGCCTGGAACCTTCCTATGTGCTGCGCGCACTGGGTCTGAACGACGAGCTGGCACACAGCTCCATCCGTTTCAGCATGGGTCGCTTCACCACCGAGGAAGAGATTGACTACGCGGTCAAGCTTATTCGTGACTCCATCGGTCGTCTGCGTGAGATGTCCCCTCTGTGGGAGATGTACAAAGACGGCGTCGATCTGAACACGGTCGAATGGGCTCATCACTGATCTATCTGGTCAGTGAGCAACAGAATTAGCAGGAGTGAGATATGGCTTACAGTGAAAAAGTAATCGACCACTACGAGAATCCTCGCAACGTCGGTGGTTTCGACAAGAATGATCCCAGCGTTGCAACCGGCATGGTCGGTGCGCCCGCCTGTGGCGACGTGATGAAGCTGCAATTGAAGATCAGCGACGAAGGCATCATCGAAGATGCCAAGTTCAAGACCTACGGCTGCGGTTCTGCCATCGCCTCCAGCTCCCTGGTGACCGAATGGGTCAAGGGCAAGACCCTGGACGAAGCGGCTGGCATCAAGAACACCGATATCGCTGAAGAGTTGGCCCTGCCACCGGTGAAGATCCACTGCTCCATTCTGGCTGAGGACGCCATCAAGGCCGCCATCGCCGATTACAAGCAGAAGAAAGGTCTCTAAGCGCCGGAGAGCAGTATGGCTATTACCATGACAGATGCCGCCGCGGCACGGGTTTCCTCTTTTCTGGCTAACCGGGGCAAGGGCATTGGCCTGCGCCTCGGCGTCAAAACCACCGGCTGCTCCGGTCTGGCCTACGTGCTTGAGTTCGTTGATGAACTGACCGATGAGGATCAGGTGTTCGAGCAGCAGGGCGTCAAGATTATTGTCGATGCCAAGAGTCTGATCCATCTGGATGGCACCGAGCTGGATTTCGTCAAGGAGGGCCTCAACGAGGGCTTCCAGTTCAACAATCCCAACGCCAAAGGCGAGTGTGGTTGCGGCGAAAGCTTCAGTGTCTGAGATGTTTGACGTCAATGATCCTTCGTCTGTGGTTGAGCGGGTTGTCCATGACCCGTTCAACCACATCTCATTTGCCAGGGGCGAGTGAGGTAGTGGCGAACGTTTCCAAGAGGTTTGCATGAATCATTTCGAGCTGTTTGGGCTGGTTGAAGGCTTCGAGCTCGATACCCGTCAGTTGGCTGATACCTACCGCCAGCTGCAAACCCAATTCCATCCTGATCGTTTTGCCACCGCCCCCGAACGGGAGCAGCTGGCTGCGGTGCAACGTGCCGCCCAGATCAACGAAGCATTCACCACCCTCAAGGCGCCGCTGCGCCGTGCCGAGTATCTGCTCTCCCTGCGTGGCACTGATATCCGTGGTGAACAGCAGACTCTGCAAGATACCGCGTTTCTGATGCAGCAGCTGGAGTGGCGCGAGCGTCTGGCCGATCTGAAAGATGACGCCGACCCTGAGCGCGCCATCAAGGATTTCCGCAGCGAGATCAGGCATGATCACCAGATGTTGATGCAGCAGCTGGCCGAGTCTCTTGCCGCCGGCAGAGATCTCGTTGCCGCTGATTGCGTTCGCAAACTCAAGTTTGTCGACAAGCTCCTCGAAGAGCTGGAACGATTCGAAGACTCGCTTCTCGAGTCTTGATCCTTTAACGCTGGAAGTTTCATTACCCATGGCATTACTGCAAATCGCCGAACCCGGCCAGAGCGCTGTTCCCCATCAGCACAAACGTGCCGTCGGCATCGATCTCGGCACCACCAATTCTCTCGTCGCTGCGGTTCGCAGTGGTCACGCCGATACCCTTTGCGATGAGCAAGGGCGCGACCTGCTCCCGTCAGTGGTGCATTATCAAAGCGACGCCATTCGAGTCGGAATTGATGCCAAGCGCGAAGCGGCACTCGATCCTCACAACACCATCGTCTCGGTCAAACGGATGATGGGCAAGGCGCTGGCCGATATCGATACCCGCCAGCAGCCTTACCAGTTTGTTGCCGCCGACAATGGCATGCCGCAACTGCATACCCGTCAGGGGCTGGTCAATCCGGTGCAGGTCTCGGCCGAAATTCTCAAAAAGCTGGCCGAGCGTGGCGCCCAGACCCTGGGTGGCGATCTCGACGGCGTGGTCATTACCGTGCCCGCCTATTTCGATGATGCCCAGCGTCAGGGCACCAAGGATGCGGCCCGTCTGGCCGGTCTGCACGTGCTGCGACTGCTCAACGAGCCGACCGCGGCCGCGATTGCCTATGGCCTTGACTCCGGTCAGGAAGGGGTGATCGCGGTTTACGATCTGGGGGGCGGCACCTTCGATATCTCCATCCTGCGTCTGCACCGCGGTGTGTTTGAAGTAATGGCGACCGGCGGCGATTCCGCCCTCGGCGGTGATGATTTTGATCACCTGCTGGCGGACTGGATCAAGGCGCAAGCGGGCCTCTCCGGCGAGCTGGATGCCCATCTGCAGCGCGAGCTGCTGGATGTGGCCGCGGCCGTCAAGCATGGTCTGACCGATGCCGAGCAGGTGGCGTGCACCTTTGCTGGCTGGCAGGGTTCAGTGAGCCGTAGCCAGTTTGATGAACTCATCACCCCGCTGGTGAAACGGACCTTGCTGGCTTGTCGCCGCGCCCTGCGCGATGCCGGTCTCGAGCAGGTGGAAGTGCTGGAAGTGGTGATGGTCGGTGGCTCCACCCGGGTGCCGCTGGTGCGTGAACTGGTGGGCGAATTCTTCCAGCGTACGCCGCTGACCAGTATCGATCCTGACAAGGTGGTCGCCATTGGCGCCGCCATCCAGGCCGATATTCTGGTGGGCAACAAGCCCGATGCCGAGATGCTGCTGCTGGACGTTATCCCCTTGTCGCTGGGTCTGGAGACCATGGGGGGCCTCGCCGAGAAGGTGATCCCGCGCAACACCACCATCCCGGTTGCCCGCGCCCAGGAGTTCACCACCTTCAAGGATGGTCAGACCGCCATGGCCATTCACGTGGTACAGGGTGAACGCGAGTTGGTGGCCGATTGCCGCTCCCTAGCCCGCTTTACCCTGACCGGTATTCCACCGATGGCAGCCGGCGCCGCCCATATTCGCGTCACCTTCCAGGTGGATGCGGATGGTCTGCTCTCGGTCAGCGCCATGGAGAAATCCTCCGGCGTGCAGGCCGAGATCCAGGTCAAGCCCTCTTACGGGCTGGCGGAGCAGGATATCCTCAACATGCTGAGTGCCTCCATCGAGAACGCCCAGCAGGATATGGATGCCCGCATGCTGGCCGAGCAGCAGGTTGAAGCCGACCGGGTGGTCGAGAGTCTCAATGCGGCGCTGGCCGCCGATGGCGATGCCCTGCTCAATGCTGCCGAGCGTGCCGAGATTGATGCCGCCATCGCCCATCTGCTGACTATGCGCAACAGCGGCGCAACCCATCAAATCAAAGAAGCCATTGAGGCAGCCGATGCTGTCAGTGGCGAGTTTGCAGCCCGCCGGATGGACGCCTCCATCCGCAAGGTGCTGACCGGACAAAACGTCAACAAGGTGTAATATGCCAAAACTGATCATTCTTCCTCATCCCGTACTCTGTCCGGATGGCGCCGCCCTCGAGGGGCAAAGCGGCGAGACCATTCTGGATGTGGCGCTGCGCAACGGCATCGAAATCGAGCACGCCTGCGAGAAATCCTGTGCCTGCACCACCTGCCACTGCGTGGTGCGCGAGGGCTTTGACTCGCTCGAGCCAAGTGACGAGCTGGAAGACGACATGCTGGACAAGGCGTGGGGGTTGGAGCCGGAATCGCGCCTCAGCTGCCAGGCAAAACTGGCGGACGAGGATCTGGTGGTGGAATTGCCCAAGTACACCCTGAACCTTGCCTCTGAACGCCATTAATTACACATGAGTGAATTGCACGTGCAGCATCCTGTGGTGCTTCAGTGATATGGTGGAAGGCCGTGACCCTCGGGGGCACGGCCTTTTTTGTATTCGTTATTCTCTCTTTGCCAATAAGCTCTTTCCCATAAAGAGTGCTTATACATAGTGCCAGTAAAAAGGAAGCAAACACGATGGCTGACATGATGAAGGTAGCGTTATCCACCCAGGCTGCGGCCGCTTATTGGGGCGAGGGCGCCCAGCTCAGTTTCAATGGCGACGAGGCACTGATCCATCTTGGTGCCGCCGGTCAGGAGAAGGATGTTCTGCGTACCGTTCAGCGCGCCGCCCGTCGCCTCGAATCGAGCGGGATCAAGCGGGTGACGCTGGCTGGTGAGGGGTGGGATCTGGAGCGTCGCTACGCGTTCGCCCAGGGGTTCTACGCCGCCAAGGGTGCGCGTGAACTGGATTTCGGCCAGCAGAGCGACGCGGAAGCCCGTGAACTGGATGCGCTGCTCAAGGCGGCTCGCTGGGTACGTGACATCACCAATGGCTGTCCGGAAGAGATCTACCCCATGAGTCTGGCGGAATCGGCCCTGTTGCTCATTCGTGGTCTGGCCGGGGATCAGGTTACAGCTCGCATCACCGCCGGTGAAGCGCTGCGCGAGTCCGGCCATATCGGGATCTGGTCGGTTGGCCGTGGCAGCGAGCGCGAGCCTGTGCTGCTGGAGCTCGACTACAACCCGACCGGTGATCGCAATGCGCCCGTGGTGGCGGCGCTGGTGGGCAAGGGGATCACTTTTGATTCCGGTGGCTACTCCATGAAGTCCTCTGACAACATGCTGCCGATGAAGTCCGATATGGGCGGCGCGGCTATGGTGACTGGCGCGCTGGCGCTGGCTATCAGCCGCGGTCTGAACCAGCGGGTGAAGCTCATTCTCTGCTGCGCCGAGAACCTGGTCTCCGGCCACGCCTTCAAGCTGGGCGACATCCTCACCTACAAGAACGGCATCTCGGTCGAGATCCAGAATACCGATGCGGAAGGTCGTCTGGTGCTGGCCGATGGCCTGATGGCGGCCTCCGACAGCGGTGCAGCTTATATCCTTGACGCAGCCACCCTGACCGGCGCCGCCAAGATGGCGCTGGGCCGCGACTACAATGCGGTGTTTGCCCTCGATGAGACCGAACAGCTGCGTGCGCTGGCCGCCGCCAAGGTGGAAAACGAACAGGCGTGGGCGCTGCCGCTGGAACCCTGGCATGCCAGCCAGCTCACCTCGGCCTTTGCCGATCTGGGCAACGTCGCCTCAGCCGAAGGTACGGCCGGTGCCACCACGGCTGCAGCGTTCCTTTCCCGCTTCGTGCGCGATGAGGGCAAGGGCTGGGTGCACCTGGATCTGGCGGCCTCTTATCAGAAATCGGGCAACGATCTCTGGGCGACCGGTGCCAAGGGGCACGGTCTGCGCACCATCGCACGTTGGCTGCAGGAGGTGACCGCATGAATGTCTGGTTAAGTCGTGAATTTGCACCGGTCGAGTGGGGGGAGGGGGCGCTGCTCTCTCACCGTGCCGACGGCATGGTGATCCATCTGGTGACGGCCAATCCGCTGCTCGATATCCAGCAGGCGGCCCGTCGCCTCTGCCAGCAGGGGATCCAGAAAGTGACCCTGGCTGGTCACTGGGAGCGTGAACAGCAGTGGGCTTTTGCCCAAGGGCTGCAAACCCCCAAGGCGGAGGTGCAACTGCAGTGGGCCATGTCCTCGGAAGAGGACAGAGAGGAGCTGGAAGCGCGTTGGCTCTGCGGCCGCTGGGTGCGCGAGATGACCAATGCCACCCCGGAGCAGTTGGGCCCGCTGGAGCTGGCGGTGGAAGCGGCCTCATTTATCACCGAGCTGGCGCCGGACAAGGTGAGTCATCGCATTTTGAAAGGCGAAGCGCTGCAACAGGCGGGCTGGGTCGGTCTCTATCAGGTGGGCCGCGGCAGTGCGCGCGAACCGGTATTGCTGGAGCTCGACTTCAACCCAGGGCGTGACCCCAAGGCGCCGGTAGCGGCAGCGCTGGTGGGCAAGGGGATCACCTTTGACTCCGGCGGCTACTCCATGAAAAGCTCCGAGGGGATGCTCACCATGAAGTGCGACATGGGGGGCGCGGCGATTGTCACCGGTGCGCTGGCGCTGGCCATGCTGCGCGGGCTCGACAAGCGGGTGAAGCTGATCCTCTGCTGCGCCGAGAACCTGGTTTCCGGCCACGCCTATAAGCTGGGCGACATCCTCACCTACAAGAACGGTACCACGGTCGAGATTGTGAATACCGATGCCGAGGGGCGGCTGGTACTGGCCGATGGCTTGCAACTGGCGAGCGAGTCCGGCGCACCGCTGATCATCGATGCCGCGACCCTGACCGGCGCTGCTGTGATGGCGCTGGGTGGGCGCTACAATGCCCTGTTTGGCCTCGATAAAGGGCTGGTAAGCCGGGCCATGACTTATGCCGATGCCGAGCATGAGCCTGCCTGGCCGCTGCCGCTGGAGCCCTGGCACCGCCAGCAGTGCCCCTCCCATTACGCCGACACGGCCAACAGCCGTCCGGTGAAGGGGGGCGGGCCGGGTGGCGCCTCCAACGCTGCGGGTTTCCTCTCCCGTTTCGTTGCCAACGAGGGGATGGGCTGGTTGCATATCGATCTGGCCGCCTGCTTCAGTGACAACGGCGATGCCCTCTGGGCGCCGGGAGCCAATACCCTGGGGATGCGCACCATAGCGCGGGCCTTGCTGGCGGAAGCCAAATAGGCGAGACAAGGCACCTTCGGGTGCCTTTTTCATGCTGTTCGAATTGTGAACAAAAGATGGGGTTTTGGCGGCTTAAGGTAACTATCGTGCGCAAGCGCACATATTTTCCGGCTCTGCTCGGTCAAGATGAGTATGGATGTTGATTGCAAGGGAGTGATGTTTAATAAAAAGTTGCTTGTTTGTGTGTTTTTCCGGTTTTTGTTTACGTATAATCGCCAGCAAACATGGATTCTAACAATAAAACTCTGTAGTTAAGGAAAGATATCAATGGCCATCGAACGTACCTTCTCTATCGTCAAACCGGATGCTGTCAGCAAGAACCTGATCGGTGCCATCTATAGCCGTTTCGAAAGCGCAGGCTTGAAAGTGGTGGCATCCAAAATGCTGCACATGAGCAGTGAACAGGCTGCCGGTTTCTATGCCGAGCATCAGGGCAAGCCTTTTTATGACAATCTGGTCAGCTTCATGACCTCTGGCCCTGTCATGGTGCAGGTGCTGGAAGGTGAAGACGCCATCCGTCGCAATCGCGAGATCATGGGGGCTACCAACCCGAAAGAGGCGCTGGCTGGTACCTTGCGTGCCTGTTATGCCGAGAGCATCGATCGCAACGCAGTGCATGGCTCTGATGCTCCGGCATCCGCTGCCCGCGAAATTGCCTACTTCTTCTCTGACAACGAGATCTGCCCGCGCGGCTGATTTTTGTGGATGATGACCCAAGGGAGCCTCGGCTCCCTTTGTTGTTTTCGCCGTTTACGCAATATCCCTCTATTCTCCAGGTGGAAAGCCAGACCCATTATTTGTACAATGCCGCCCCCTGACGTCGTCAGCCAATAATTGATGAAGTGTTTGAACTGAGGCCATTGATGAGCGAAACAAAAATCAACCTGCTGGATCTTGATCGGGATGCCATGCGTGCCTTTTTCGTCGAACTGGGCGAGAAGCCATTCCGGGCAGATCAGGTCATGAAGTGGATCTATCACTTTGGGTGTGATGATTTCGATCAGATGACCAACGTCAACAAGGTGCTCAAAGAGCGCCTCAAGGCGATCGCCGAGATCAAGGCGCCCGAGATCAGCCGCGAGCAGCGCTCTGCCGATGGCACCATCAAGTGGGCTCTGCAGGTGGGCGATCAGGAGGTAGAGACCGTCTACATCCCGGAAGATGACCGCGCAACCCTCTGCGTCTCCTCTCAAGTTGGCTGTGCGCTGGAGTGCAAGTTCTGCTCCACGGCTCAACAAGGCTTCAACCGCAATCTGAAAGTCTCCGAGATCATCGGTCAGGTGTGGCGTGCGGCCCGCGTGGTCGGTGGCAAGCGTCCCATCACCAACGTGGTGATGATGGGGATGGGCGAGCCGCTGCTCAACCTCGCCAACGTGGTGCCCGCCATGCGTCTGATGATGGATGACTACGGCTTTGGCATCTCCAAGCGCCGGGTGACCATCTCCACCTCTGGCGTGGTACCTGCGCTGGACAAGCTGGGTGACCAGATCGACGTGGCGCTGGCTATCTCCCTGCACGCCCCGAACGACAAGTTGCGTTCAGAGATCATGCCGATCAACGACAAGTACAACATCGAGGAGTTCCTCGCCGGTGTCCGTCGTTACCTGGCCAAATCCAATGCCAACGGTGGTCGGGTGACAGTCGAGTATGTGCTGCTCGATCATATCAATGACGATATGCAGCATGCTCACGAGCTGGCCAAGGTGCTCAAGGACACTCCGAGCAAGATCAACCTGATCCCGTTCAACCCCTTCCCGGGCAACCCTTACGGCAAGCCGAGCAACAGCCGTATCGATCGCTTCTCCAAGGTGTTGATGGAGTACGGTTTCACCGTGATTGTCCGCAAGACCCGTGGTGATGACATCGATGCCGCCTGTGGTCAGCTGGTGGGTGACGTGATTGACCGTACCAAGCGAACTATCAAAAATCGGATGCAACAGGATGGGATTTCCGTCAAAATGGTTTAAATGCTAAGCCATTGTATAGACAGGGAATGGATACACGTACATTGATCGTAGTGGCAGCGCTCTGCGCGCTGCCAGGCTGTGTGACCGAGACCACTTACGCTGGCCAGAACTCGACCCAGCGTGAAGTGGGTCCTGACCTCAAGGCGGCTGCCCAAACCCGCCTCGACCTGGGTATCCAGTACCTGCGTCAGGGCAACGCCGAGCAGGCCAAGTTCAATCTTGACCGCGCCCTCCAGTATGACCCCTCCAACCCCCAGATCCAGATCGGTTTTGCCTACTTTTACCAGAAGGTAGGGGATTTCAAGGCGGCCGAGACCCATTACAAGAACGCCCTTGCCATGGATCCGTCCAATGCTGACGCAATGAACAACTATGGTGCCTTCCTCTGTGATCGCGGCAGGTATGCCGAGGCAGATCAGGCGTTCAACCAGGCTGTTATTCAGCCAGGCTACGTAAAAATTGCCGATACCTATGAAAATGCGGCACTTTGTGCGCTGCAAAATCGCAGAAATGATAAAGCAGGCGAGTACTATCGCCTGGCCTTGGGGTATAATCCCCGCAATCCAGGGTTATTGCTGGACTTGGCCGAGCTTTCCATGAAAGATGGCAAGCTGCCTGATGTGCAGTCCTACCTCGCCCGTTTTGCCGATGTGTCAGACGAGAACGAGGAGAGTCTCTGGTTGAGACTTCGGCTGGCACAGGCGATGGACAAGCCGGCATTACTTCACCAATTCGGGACTGAGCTGGTAAGGCAATATCCCACTTCGCAACAAGCCAAGCGTTATTTAGCCAATGACTATTGAACAGCAACACGATTTCCAAGACGACTCCCAGGCAGTAGGCCCAGGCCAATTGCTGCGCAACGCCCGTGAACAGCTTGGCTGGACACGAGAACAGGTTGCGTCCCGCATTCACCTTCGTCTGACCCTGATCGCCGCTATCGAATCGGATACCTACGACAAGCACACGTCCCACACCTTTATTCGGGGTTATTTGCGTACCTATGCCAAGCTGGTCGGGATCCCCGACGAGACCATTCTGGCTGCTTACGACAAGCTGGGTCTGACTCCTCCCGACAATATCGACATGCAGAGCTTCTCCCGTCGCTCCCGCCAGCAAGCCAACGACAGTCGGCTCAAGGTGGTGACCTGGCTGGTGATCCTGGTGTTGATTGCGCTCTCGGTCGCCTGGTGGTGGCAGAGTACTTCCCGTCGCTCCGCCGGTGATGAAGCGCTGGCAGCCACCGAGATGAGTGCAACCGGTTCGACTCCGGCTGAACCTGCTATCACGCCGCCCGATGCGATCAACACCGCCCCGGTGGAAGGCGCAGCCATCGTACCGGCCGCCACGGATGTGGCTGCCCCTGTAGTGGTCTCTGATGCGTCTGCTACCCTGGCGCCTGCTTCTGCGGCTGTTGCCCCGACCGATGTCAGTGCGGCTGTTGGCACTGCAACCGATGCTGCAGTATCCGGTGCCAATGGCACTGAATCTGAAGAGGCTGTCGTTGATCCGGCGACTGCGCCGCAACTGAAGATGAGCTTCACCGCCGATTGCTGGCTGGATGTGAAGGATGCCAACGGCAAGACCCTGTTCAGTGGTCTGAAGAAGGCCAACGACGAGCTGGTGCTGGAAGGCGCCGAGCCCCTGAAGTTCATCATTGGCGCGCCCATGGCCGTCAAGCTTGACTACAAGGGTCAGTCGTTTGATATGAGCCGTTACAACAACGGTCGTACAGCCCGCTTCTCACTGCCGCAGGAGTAATCTGTTTCCCATGTCTTCTCACGAATCACCCATCATTCGTCGTAAATCCAGACAGATCATGGTTGGTAATGTACCGGTTGGGGGCGACGCCCCCATTACCGTGCAGACCATGACCAACACCAAGACCACAGATGTCGCCGCCACCATCGAGCAGATCCAGCGGATCGAGCGGGTCGGTGCCGATATCGTCCGTGTCTCCGTGCCCACCATGGAAGCGGCGGAAGCCTTCCGGCTGATCAAACAGCAGACCCGCATCCCCATCGTTGCCGATATCCACTTCGACTATCGCATCGCCCTGAAAGTGGCCGAGTACGGTGCCGACTGCCTGCGTATCAACCCGGGCAACATCGGCAATGAGCAGCGGGTGCGCTCGGTGGTCGATTGTGCACGCGACCTCAATATCCCGATCCGTATCGGGGTCAATGGCGGGTCGCTGGAGAAAGATATTCAGGAGAAGTACGGCGAGCCGACCCCGGAGGCGCTGGTGGAGTCCGCCATGCGTCACGTGGACTACCTCGATCGCCTCGATTTCCAGGATTTCAAGGTGAGCGTCAAGGCCTCCGATGTGTTCCTGGCAGTCGGTGCCTATCGCCTGCTGGCCAAGCAGATTGAACAGCCGCTGCACCTTGGCATCACCGAAGCGGGCGGTTTCCGTGCCGGCGCGGTGAAGTCTGCCATCGGTCTGGGCATGCTGCTTACCGACGGCATCGGCGATACCCTGCGTATCTCGCTGGCGGCGGATCCGGTGGAGGAGGTGAAGGTCGGTTTCGATATCCTCAAATCCCTCCGTATTCGCTCCCGTGGCATCAACTTTATCGCTTGCCCATCCTGCTCACGGCAGGAGTTCGATGTGATCGCCACCGTCAATGCTCTGGAAGAGCGGCTCGAAGACATCATCACTCCGATGGATGTTTCCATCATCGGTTGTGTTGTGAATGGGCCGGGCGAAGCGCTGGTCTCCGACCTTGGTCTGGCGGGTGCCGCCAACAAGAGTGCCTTCTATGAGGGGGGCCAGCGGGTCGATCGGCTCGACAACAAGGATCTCATTCCAACTCTGGAGCGCCGCATTCGCGCCCGCGCCGCCATGCTGGATCCCGCCAACCGGATCCCGATGGACAAGGAGTGAGCGAAACAGGGCCACATTGGGTGGCCCTTTTTCCAGGTGACTGATTTTAAATCCCGCATCCGGATTCCCTGATTTTACCTTGGGGGGGAAAATCCCTATAATGCGGCCAAATTTTACCTCTTTTTCTCGAGTATCAACGTGGCAAAACAGATCCAAGCTATTCGCGGTATGAATGATTGCCTGCCGGAGCAGAGCCCGGTATGGCAGAAGGTTGAACAGATCCTGCGCCAGGTCGTTGCCAGTTATGGCTACAGCGAAGTGCGCATGCCGATTGTCGAGCAGACTCATCTGTTCAAGCGCGCCATCGGTGAAGTGACCGACGTGGTCGAAAAAGAGATGTACACCTTTGAAGATCGCAACGGCGACAGCCTGAGCCTGCGTCCGGAAGGGACCGCCAGCTGCGTCCGTGCCGGTATCGAACACGGTCTGCTCTACAACCAGGAACGCCGGATGTGGTACATGGGCCCCATGTTCCGTCACGAGCGTCCCCAGAAGGGCCGTTATCGCCAGTTCCACCAGTTCGGTGTCGAGCTGTTTGGCATCAACGGGCCGGACATTGACGCTGAGCTGATCATGCTGACCCACCGTCTGTGGCGTCTGTTTGGCATCAGCGAGCATGTCACCCTGCAGCTTAACACCTTGGGTCAGAGCGCCGAGCGTGCCGCTTACCGCGATGCGCTGGTGGCCTATCTGGAGCAGTACAAGGAGCAGCTGGACGAAGAGAGCCAGCGCCGCATGTACAGCAACCCGCTGCGGGTGCTCGACTCCAAGGATGAAAAGGTGCAGGCCATTTTGGCGGGTGCCCCGCGTCTGTTCGACCATCTGGGCGAAGAGAGCCTGGCTCACTTCGAGGGGCTCAAGCGCCTGCTCGAGTCTGCCGGTATCAAATACGAAGTGAACGAGCGTCTGGTGCGTGGTCTTGACTACTACAACCTGACCGTGTTCGAGTGGGTCACCAGCAGTCTGGGTGCCCAGGGCACCGTCTGTGCCGGTGGCCGCTACGATGGTCTGGTAGAGCAGCTGGGCGGTCAACCGACCCCGGCCGTGGGCTTTGCCATGGGTATGGAGCGTCTGGTGCTGATGCTGGAAACTCTCGAGCTCAACGCCGATATCCGCCCGGCGGTGGATGTCTATCTGGCGATGGTGGGCGAGGGGACCGAACAGGCTGGCTTCCAGCTGGCCGAGCGTCTGCGCGATGCCCTGCCGGACCTGCGCCTGATGAGCCACTGCGGTGGTGGCAACTTCAAGAAACAACTCAAACGTGCCGACAAGAGCGGCGCGGCAATCGCCCTGATCCTTGGTGAGACCGAGGTGCAAAACGGGGAGATCACTATCAAATATCTGCGTGGTCAGGCCGAGCAACAGACCGTCAAGGTTGACGCCGCCATTGCCCTGCTGGCAGCCAAAGGAGAGTAAGCTGTGGAAGTCTATACCACCGAAGAACAACAGGTTGAGGTTATCAAGGAGTGGTGGAAAGAGAACGGAACCTCGGTGATTGCCGGGACCGTGATCGGTCTGGTCGGTCTGTTCGGTTGGCGCTATTACAACCAGCACCAGCAAGAGACCATGGAGGCCTCCTCCCACTCTTACAACCAGGTGATTGAGCAGCTGGCCAAGGGCGATGCCGCCGGTTTCGAGCAGGCACAGCAGTTTGTCACTGCCAACAAGGGTGACTCCTACGGTGAACTGGCCGCGTTGCAACTGGCTGCCGCTGCCGTCAAGGCGGGCAAGCTGGATCTGGCTGCCGAGCAGCTGGAGCTGGTGGCGACCACGGGTGACGAGAGCATTCGTCCCATCGCGGCGCTGCGTCTGGCCCGTGTGCTGAATGATCAGGGCAAGGCAGATGAAGCGCTGGCCAAGCTGGCGACCATCCAGAATGAGGCCTTCAAGGCGCAGGTAGCCGAAGCCCGTGGTGATGTGCTGCAAAAGCAGGGCAAGACCGAAGAGGCTCGTGATGCCTATCAGGCGGCGGCGGATGCCGGTGGCCTGCAGGGTAGCGCCGAGCTCAAGCTGAAAATGGACGATCTGGCCCTGCCGGCCGTTGCGACTGGTGAGGCACCGGATGCGTAATCTATTCAAGATGGTGGCGCTGGGGGCTGCGGTCTCCTTCGCTCTGCAGGGTTGTTCCCTGTTCAGTTCCGAAGAGGATCTCAACCCGATGGCGCCGCTGCCCAAGGTTGAATCTGCCTTCACTGCCGACACCGCATGGTCATCCACTGTGGGTGATGGCATCGGTGACTTCTACTCCCAGCTCAAGCCGGTGGTGGAAGAGGATCGTATCTACGCGGCGGCCCGCGACGGCGATGTCAGCGCTTTTGACCGTGCCAGTGGCGATCGCCTCTGGACTGTTGATCTGGCCGACCTGCCGGTCAACGCCGACAAGCGTAGCGCTCGTCTCTCCGGCGGCCTGGTTTCCCGTTACGGCAAGCTGTTCCTCGGCTCCGAGAACGGGGTGGTCTACGCCCTGAACGAAGAGAATGGCGAAGTGCTGTGGCAGACCAATGTGCCCGGCGAAGTGGTGGCAAGCCCCGCGGTGGAAGATGGCCGCGTGGTGGTGTTGACCACCTCCGGTCGCTTGATTGCGCTCGATACCGACGAAGGCAAGATGCAGTGGTCGCTCTCCGAAGAGCAGCCGCCGCTGACCCTGCGCAGTGCCGGTGCACCGGTGATCACCAACGGCGCCGTGATTTACGGTCGTGCCGATGGCAAGGTGGGCATCGCCCTGCTGAGCAATGGCCAGCCTGTGCGCCAGTCCAAGGTGGCTGATCCGCGCGGTGCTACCGAGCTGGACCGCATGGTGGACGTCGATGCCAGCCCGCTGATCGCCGGTGATGAGCTCTACGCCATCGCCTACAACGGTCAGTTGATGGCGCGCAAACTGATGACCGGCGATGAAGTGTGGAAGCGCAAGTATTCCGGCTATCGCGATCTGGCGATGACTGGCAATGCCATCGTGCTGACCGACAGTCGCAGCCACCTGTTTGCCATCGACCGTCGCAACGGTCTGGAGCTGTGGTCCAACACCCAGCTGGAAAATCGTACCGTCACTGCACCTGTCATCTTCGGTGACTATGTGGTGGTGGGTGATGTGGAAGGATACCTGTATTGGCTTGATCGTACCGACGGTACCATCAAGGCGATGCAGCAGCTCGATAGCAGTGGTCTCTACGCCGCCCCGCTGGTGGATGGCGAGACCCTGTATGTGCAGAGCCGTGGCGGCAAGCTGTACGCGCTAAAGCGTCCTTGATCGTCCGATAATGTGAATATCCGGCTCCTGGTCTTCGGACCCGGAGCCTTTGTCGTCTTGAGAATGAGGCTTTTATGACTCCTGTAGTAGCCCTGGTGGGCCGCCCCAACGTGGGGAAATCCACCCTGTTTAACCGCTTGACCCGTACTCGGGATGCCCTGGTTGCCGATTTTCCCGGTCTGACCCGGGACCGTAAATACGGTCAGGCGAAGTTGGGCGAGCTGGAATTTATCGTGGTCGATACCGGCGGTATCGATGGCACCGAAGAGGGGATCGAGCTGAAGATGGCCGAGCAATCCCTGCTGGCCATCGAAGAAGCGGACGTCGTGCTGTTCATGGTGGATGCCCGTGCCGGTCTGACCGCGGCGGATCAAGCCATTGCCGAGCACTTGCGCAAGGCCCACAAGAAGGTATTTCTGGTGGCCAACAAGACCGACGGTATCGACGGTGATTCCGCGGTCTCCGAGTTCTACGGTCTGGCGCTGGGCGAGGTCTACCAGATCGCGGCCGCCCACGGTCGTGGCGTGCTGAGCCTGCTGGAACTGGCCCTGGCTCCCCATCTGGAGACCCTGGTCGACGCCGCTACCGATGAAGATGCGCAGGATGAGGAAGAGGAGGACTTCGACGAAGAAGCCCTGCTGCGCATGGTGGCTGCCGGTGAACTCGATACCAAAGAGGACACCAAGGAGACCCCGTTTGCCGACCTGCCCATCAAGTTCGCCATCGTTGGTCGTCCCAACGTCGGTAAATCTACCCTGACCAACCGTATGCTGGGTGAAGATCGGGTCATCGTCTATGACATGCCCGGCACCACCCGTGACTCCGTTTACATTCCGATGGAGCGTGACGAGCAGAAGTATGTGGTTATCGACACCGCCGGTGTGCGTCGTCGTGGCAAGGTGCACGAGACGGTGGAGAAGTTCTCCGTTATCAAGACCCTGAAAGCCATCGAAGATGCCAACGTCTGCCTGCTGGTGATCGACGCCCAGGAGACCATCACCGATCAGGACTTGAGCATCCTTGGCTATGTGCTCCACGCCGGTCGCTCCGTGGTGCTGGTGGTGAACAAGTGGGATGGTCTGGATCAGAAGGTGAAAGAGGATGTGAAGAACGAGCTGGATCGTCGCTTGGGCTTCATCGACTTCGCTCGCGTCCACTTCATCTCCGCCCTGCACGGCAGCGGTGTCGGCCATCTGTTTGAATCCATTCAGGAGGCTTACCAGTCCGCCACCCGTCGTACCAGCACGGCCATGCTGACCCGCATCATGCAGATGGCGCAGGAAGATCACCAGCCGCCGATGGTCAATGGTCGCCGCGTCAAGCTCAAGTATGCTCACGCCGGTGGCTACAACCCGCCGCGCATCGTGATCCACGGCAACCAGCTGAACGACTTGCCGGACTCCTACAAGCGGTATTTGATCAACTACTTCCGCAAGTCCCTCAAGATCATGGGTTCGCCGATCCGGGTCGAGTTCCAGGAGTCGGTCAACCCGTTTGAAGGGAAGAAGAACACTATGACCCTGAGTCAGGAACGTCAGCGCAAACGCCTGCTGAAGATGAAGAAGAAATAAGTCCTTGCGGCTGCCCTCACCGGCAGCCGCTTTGTTATCCTCGCCATGTTAAGGTGAGGAATAAGGGGAGGGGGATCTGCCAT
>NZ_JBFODQ010000068.1:0-107396 GCF_040908355.1 Aeromonas sp. R2-2
GCCCCAAAACAGAGAGGGAGGCCCAGCGCCACCCTCTCTGTTTCAAGGCAATCCGGAAAGAGGCGGGATCTCGCCCAGCCCAAAAAGCGGTTTTTCCCATGGGGATCAACTGCCATAATTGACCTCAAATACCTTTGCACTATTTGGCCTCTATGCAAACACTGCAAAATCACTTCCTGCTTGCCATGCCAAGCCTGACGGATCCCTACTTCGAGCGCTCGCTGGTCTATCTGTGCGAGCACAACGAAGAGGGCGCCATGGGACTGGTCGTCAACATTCCGGTGGAGATGTCGCTGGAAACCATGCTGACCCAGCTCCAGCTCAATCCGCCCAACAACCCGGAGCTCAAGCAGCCGGTACTGCAAGGGGGGCCGGTTCACGCCGATCGCGGCTTCGTGCTGCACAGCTTCCGCCCCGGTTTCAACTCCACCCTGCAGGTGGGGGATGAGATGATGGTGACCACCTCCAAGGATATTCTGGAAACCCTGGGTACGAGCGAGGCTCCTGCCCATTGGCTGGTGGCCCTTGGCTATGCCGGCTGGAGCGCCGGGCAGCTGGAGCAGGAGCTGGTGGACGGCGCCTGGCTGGTGATCCCCCCCAATCCGGCTCTGGTGTTCAAGACCCCCATTCACAAACGTTGGCAGCAAGCTGCCGCCAGCATAGGGGTGAACCCGGTTCACCTCTCCAGCGACATCGGCCACAGCTGATCGGCTGGCCCGCTCCGCTCTCTATTTCGAGGATTTATCAGTTATGTCATCACGCAGCATCATGGGCTTTGACTATGGCACCAAGAGCATTGGTGTCGCCATCGGTCAGGAGCTGACTGGCACCGCCCAGCCTCTGCGCGCCCTCAAGGCCAACGACGGCATCCCCAACTGGGACGAGATTGAGAAGCTGCTCAAGGAGTGGCAACCGGACCTGCTGGTGGTCGGTCTGCCGCTGAACATGGATGGCACCGATCAGGAGATCACGGTACGGGCCCGCAAATTCGGCAACCGGCTGCATGGCCGTTTCGGCAAGCCGGTGGAGTTCAAGGATGAACGACTCACCACCACAGATGCCCGCGCCCGCCTGTTTGAGCGAGGCGGCTATCGCGCGCTGGAGAAAGGCAGTGTGGACGGGGTATCGGCGCAGCTGATCGTCGAAGCCTGGATGGAAGAGCAGTACAACTAAACCATCAACAGCAAGGCAAGGGTCGCCGCCCTTGCCTTGTCTCGCACTATCCCCTCATTACGCCTGTGATTGTCCCGCCACCAGCCCCTCGGCCTCTGTCGGCGTCGCATTCATCATCCGGTTGAGCCAGGGCACCATCAGCCCCATCACTACCGCAATCAGCAGGGTCGCCATCCCGATCTTGCCAAATACGCCGGTGTAAATGGGCAAAGTTTGCAGCGGATCCGTCATCCCTTGCGGCACGGCGGTAAAGGTCGCCACATAGCCACCCAGCAGGGATGCCATCGCCTGAGTCAGGAACCACATTCCGAGAATGAAGCCCATCAACCGTTGTGGCACCAGCGCGGCGACCATCGCCAGCCCCAGCGCACTGATCATCAGCTCGCCCAGACTCTGGAACAGGTAGATAAGCACCATAAACCAGGGGGAAGTCAGCCCCTGCTCATCGGCAAACCACCAGCCGGATGCCGCCGCCGTCAGAAAGCCCAGCGAGCAGAAGAACATCCCGAGGGTGAACTTGAGCGGCATGGTGAGATCCCGCCCCTTGCTGCCCATCCGGGTATAGATCATCGCGAGTACCGGGCTACCCACCACCACCCAGAATGGGTTGAGCGCCTGGAAGCTGATTGGGTTGACGCTCATGCCCAGCATCTCGTGGTGCATGTTGTTGATGGCAAAGAAGTTCAGAGACGTCGGCATCTGGGCATACAGCACGTAGAAGAGCACCGCCTCCAGCATCAGCACGAAGGCCACATACATCTTGTTGCGGCCCACGGTGTCAAGCTTGAACGCCTCACGAAAGAAGAAGATCACCACGGCGATGGTCACCGTCATCAGCACCATGTTGGCGATCACCACGTGGTGCATCAGCCAGGCGCAGAAGAAGACCATGGCTACCGAGCCCAATATAACCAGCAGCAGCTTGCTGTAATCGAGCGGCAGGTGATCCGGCGCGGAGCCAATATCCTTGACCATATTGCGGCAGGCAAAGAAGGTAAGCAGCGCAATAATCAGCCCCACCCCGCACAGGTTATAGGTCACGGTATAGCCGTAGTGTTCGGCAATTACCGGCGCGAGCGAGAGGGAAATAAGGGAGCCGATATTGATCGACATATAAAACAGGGTAAACGCCCCATCCAGCCGCGGATCTTTTGGCTGGTAGCATTTTGACAGCAGGCTGGCCGGATTGGCCTTGAACAGGCAGTTACCGACCGCAATGGTGCCCAGCGCATAGAAAATCAGGTCGGGATTGTAGATCGACAGACCGGTCATAAAGTAGCCTATCACCAGCACTACGGCCCCCAGCACCATGGTGCGCTTGGTGCCGAGAACATGGTCACCGACATAGCCACCGACCGAAATCAGGCCATATACCAGCGCCGAGAAGGCACCGAAGGTAATAAAGGATTGCTCTTGGGAAAATCCCAGTTGTTGCACAAAGAAGACCGCCAATATCCCCTGCACGCCGTAATAACCGAAGCGCTCCCAGAGTTCGACGAAAAATATCATAAAGAAGGGTTTGGGTTGTTGTAACAACCCGGTCGGTGCTGTTGCTGGACGCATATCAACCTGCCTTTGCTGAGATTTATTTTTATTAATCTGATGGTGGCTGCCGCACTATTTTTTGCCCGCCATTGCTATAACGGAGAGCACAGTCAGCCTGCCAATCTGGCTATTTTCGGGTGCAAGCGCCCCGTTCGATGAAAGGTGTTTTTCATCTAGCCGGTTTCAATTACGGGTTATCGGGGGATGGTGAGTGGCGTCTCCCAGTACAGTTACCGGCTCCGGGTTCTACCTTTGCTGCATCCCTTCACTCAAGCCGGTTTATCAACCTTGATGCTTATTCCTCTCTGCTCCGTCACTCATGGCTGGTGGCCAGATAGCCGGGGCATGACACGGCCACAGACGACCTGTGGGGCTGGCTCACGCCGCGCTCTACTGACAGTCACCTACGCAGGCGCTATCTAACCCCGCCATTCCAAGGGGTGTCATGCTATATCACTGCAAATACAGGAACTTAATGGTCGATCACACTTTAAAAGTGACCATTAGTGAAGTTTTCTAATGAAACCACATGAATTTTTTTCGTGAAAAGAGCTTCACTCGAGACGTGCAACCAAGGCTAATCTGTGCATAAAGAGAGTTGAATGGCACACAGTTGAACCCGAACTCGGCACTTAAGTCGTGCAAAAGCCCACTCATCCGGGCGATACGACAACAAAAAGCCGGAGCAGATGGCTCCGGCTGCTCGATGGGCACCGTCACGGCCACATTAGCGTGGCGATTCGTCGTTGTAGAGCCGCCGGATCTCGTTGCGCAGCCACATCACCTTGGCATCCTGATTGTGCCGTTTGTGCCACAGCAGGATGAAGGCGATCTCCAGCTGGGCGTAGAGCTTCTCGGGGAGCGGCAGCGGCATGGCGATCAGATTGTCGTGATGCCGACTGGCATAACCACCGCAGTAGGAAGGCGCCACCGCAATCAGTTCGTGGCTCGACTGGGAGGCAATATGCAGCGCCTGCTCGAAGCTTGAGACCATGATGGGCACCTCCCGCTTCAGCCCCTCGTCCTCCAGCAGACTGTCGAGGGCCCAGGTATCGTTCGCCTCCCACACCATGCTGATCTGGGGGCAGGCCAAAAAGTTCTCCAGCGACCACTTCTGCTCCAGCAGCGGGTGATCCTTGCGCAGGAACACCACCGGGCGATCGGTGAACAACACCTCGTGATCGATGTAATAAGGCAAGCGGTTGACCTTGGCCAGGGAGCGGCCATGGGTCTCGCGGGCGCAGAAGCCGAGATCCGCATCACCGTTGACGATGTCGTTGAGGGAGTGGTGATCCCACCCCAGCATCCTGACCACAGAGTTGGGGTACTTCTGGTAGATGGTCATGGGCAGATCGCTCAGGAAGCTGATGTAGAAGGGGGACTCCATCACCAGCGTGAAACGGGCACCGTCTGGGATCGCCTCGCTATTGAGCGAGGTGATGCTGTCGGTGAGCTGGAACCAGAGCTTCAGCTCCTCCTCCAGAGTCAGGGAGAGGTTGGTGGGCTGCAACCCCTGCCGCACCCGCACAAACAGGGGATCGTCAAACCACTCCCGCAATTTGGCCAGAGACTTGCTCACCGCCGACGGAGTGACACAGAGCTTTTTGGCCGCCCCTGCCACACTGCGCTCCTGCATCAGGTACTTGAACACCACCAGCAGGTTCAAATCGAGTTCACCCAGATTGCGCATATCCCCTCTCATCTTCCATCAGCCCTGCGACCGCACTTCACGAAGCGCGAGCCATGGTAACAGCCCTTTGACAGCCAGGTAACTGAGCAGTGCCAGCAGCAGAGCGCAGATCAGCATCTCGGTCGGGGCAAAGCCAAGTTGACCCAGCAGCCAGATATAGAGGCCGGAGAGGCTGATCTGCATGATGCAGAGCACGGCGCTGGCAAAGGCCACGTTATGCTGACAACCATCGAGCGCCTCCCCCATCGCCACCCCGAAGCCACAGGAGAAGCCGACACAGACCAGCGCAAACCCCGGCAGCAGCAGATGGATATCGCCCCCCGTCTGCCAGCTGCCGATCAGTGAGCACGCCGCCAGCAGATAGGAGAGATGAGACACCGCCAGCACTTTCTGTTTGCCCAGCCAGCGCAACAGCAGGGGCGTCAGGAAGGATGTGGACATACTCACGCCGGCCATCACCATCATCACGATGGAGTACTGCTCGGTGGTGAAGCCAAACTCCTTCATCAGGATCAGCGGCGAGACGCTGACATAAACCAGAATGGCGGTCACGCTGGCACTGGTCAGCAGGGAGAGCAACATAAAGCGCGGCGAGCGCAGCAGGGCAAAAGGCAGCGCAGCGCCACTGCCCGGTTGCCGGGTCGGGCGGGTCTCCTTGAGCAGAAGCAGGTTGACCAGACCGCTGACGGCCGCCACCAGCGCCATCGCCACGAAGATCCCGCGCCAGTCAAAATGGGACAGGATGAGGTAACCGAGCACCGGCGCCAGCACCGGGATCACGCAGATGACCCCGTTGATCATCGAGAGCGCCATCGCCAGCCGCTCCTGACTCAGCACATCCCGCAGCACGGTAAAGGTCATGATATAGAGCGCCCCCGCCCCGACTCCCTGCCAGAAACGGCCGAAATAGAACTGACTTATCCCCTCTGCGCTGCCTGCCACCAGCGAGGCGAGGACAAAGATCAGCGCGCCCCCGAGCACCACCCAGCGCCGCCCGTAGCGATCGGCAATCATCCCGCCCAGCAGCACGGTGGCCGCCATACCGAACAGATAGATAGAGAAGGCGGTGTGGATCTGCGCCTCGCTCGCCTGCAGGGCATCGGCAATCTGGGGCACAGCGACCAGATAGAGATCGATCCCGACCGGATAGAGAATGATCATCAGAAAAGTGCACAACAGGAATACAGGCATGGATGCTCCATAACAGATTGGCGTGCCGATGCCTGCCAGATCACAGCGACAGGCGAACAGTGGCGGGGCCAAGGTGGTGACAAAGCTAGCAACACAGCGCGTCGCAATGGGGCAACTATATGGGCGCCCAGCGCCCTCACCTAGTGAAGAGATGGCGATCAGTACATTCCAATCAGGAAATATTGTATTAAGCTACGTGCCTGATCGGCCATATTTAATCGAGCAGACTCAGCAATAAACCGGGTCACCTCCCGCTCATTGCCATCCCTGCGCTGCACTTTACCGCCCGTCTGTTATCTGCCTTCGCCCTTGCGGGCGTATAAGCTGTAGGTGCGACGCAATACAGGGAATGTGTATGAAGGGAATGAAGAGAGAAGAGCAGATTGCCGGGCTGCTGGCGGCACTGGAGCAAGTCATTCTGGGCAAGCCGCTACAGCTGAAAATCGCGCTGGTGACCCTGCTGGCGCGCGGTCATCTGCTGATCGAGGATCTGCCCGGTATGGGCAAAACCACCCTGGCCCACGCGCTGGCACAGGTGCTGGGGCTGGCATGCAGGCGCATGCAGTTCACCGCCGATCTGCTCCCCGCCGACCTGCTGGGGCTTCAGATTTTTGACCCCCAGCAACAAACATTTCGCTTTCACCCCGGCCCCATCTTCACCCAGGTGCTGCTGGCAGACGAGATCAACCGCGCCAGCCCCAAGGTGCAGAGCGCCCTGCTGGAGGCGATGGCCGAGGGCAAGGTGAGCATCGAGGGCCACACGCACCCACTCCCCATTCCATTTTTCGTCATCGCCACCCAGAACCCGGCGGATCAGGCGGGCACCTATCCACTGCCGGAGTCCCAGCTCGACCGCTTCGCCGTGCGACTCTCGCTGGGTTTCCCACCGCGAGAGGCGGAGCGCCAGTTGCTGCGGGGCAACCAGCCGAGCGGCCCATTACCCGCCATGCTGGATGCTACCGGACTCGCCACCTTGCAAAGCGAAGGGGATGCCATCCATGTTTCCGATGCCACCCTCGATTACCTGCTGGCGCTGGTGCACCAGAGCCGCTTTGATGGGGATCTGCCACAGCCCCTCTCCCCCCGGGCAGCCCAGACCTTGCTGGCGGTGAGCCGGGCCTGGACGCTGGTGGCCGGGCGGCGCTTTGTCACGGTAGAGGATGTGCAGGCAGTCTTCCCCTATGTGGCCGAGCATCGGCTGCGGGGCAGCTTTGGCGTGCAACACGGCGAAGCCTGTCCCCTTAGCCAGCGATTGCTGGCCCGGGTCGATCCGGACAATCCCTGATGAGCAAATTGCTAAACCGTTGGCAGCAGTGGCGAGCCCGCTGGCAGCGACGCTGGCTCGACCGCCGCATTCCCCCGGCCCGCCAGATCACGCTGGGTACCCGCAGCCTCTTTATCCTCCCCACCCGCATGGGGCTGCTCTATCTGCTGGTGCTGCTTGCCATCTATCTGCTCGGCACCAACTACCAGAACAATCTGGTATTGCTGGTGGCCTACTGCCTCGGCAGCCTGTTTATGGCCGCCATGTGGCTCACCCACCGCAACCTGCTGGGGCTGGAGCTACTGGGAGGCCCGCTGGTACTGGGGGAAGCGGGTAGCCAGCTTCCTATCCGTATCTTGGTGCAGAGCCCGCGCCCGGTGCAGGCACTTCACTTTAGCCTCAACGAAGGGACCCTCTGGCTGGCACAGGCCGACGCTGTGCCCAGCACAATTATCCTGCCAGTATCGGGCTCGCGCCGTGGGCCACTGCCCCTTGGCAGATTGCGGGTTGAGAGCCGCTACCCCCTCGGCCTGTTTCGCTGCTGGTCCCTGCTGGACTTGCAACTGGAGGGCTGGCTCACCCCCAAACCCGCGTTCGGGGCACTAAGAGGGGAACATGCGACCCAAAGCGAAGGGCATCAGGGCCAGCCCGCGCCAGCTCCCCTCGGTGACTTTGATACCCTGCGGACACATCAGGCCGGTGAGCCACTGAGCCGAGTCGCCTGGAAGCAACTTGCCCAAGGGCGCGGCCTGCTGACCAAACAGTTCCATGAACCGCAGCAGGATGACACTCACCTCACATTGCCGCGGGTCGCAGGCGGGGATCTGGAGCAACGGCTGGCGGTGCTGGCCTGGTGGTGCGCCGATTACGGCAAGCGGGGCATCCCCTTCACCCTGACGCTGGCAAACCAGACGCTGGGGCCCGATAGTGGCGCCACCTTTGTGCAGCGCTGCCTGCTGGCACTGGCCCAGTTCGATGCCACACCACCGAAGAGCACGCCAGATGCTGCTCGATAACCGCCGCCTGCTGCCACTCATCGCCCTGCAACAGCAGCTGCTGGTCGCGGCGCTCTGGCCCCAGTTGCAGCTCTGGGTGGTGGCGGTAAGCGCCATCACCCTCGGCGTCCGGGCCATGATGCTGTGGCGCGGCTGGCCGCCCCTGCCTGCCCGCGGGTTGGCGCTGCTGGCCATCACTACTGTGCTGTTGCTGGGACTACAGTGGCGTGGCTTGGGCACCCTGCCCGCCCTGATCAATCTGCTCTGGCTCGGTTATAGCCTCAAAATGATCGAGGTACGGCGCGAGCGGGATATCGAGCTGGTGCTGCTGCTCGCCTTCTTTCTCATCGCGCTGGCGCTGGTGCAGCGACAGAGCATCGGCTGGACGGCCGGAATGACAGTAGCGCTCTGGCTGGCAGTGACCGCGCTGGTGGCCGCCATCGCTCCCGAGCAGAAACGGCCTTGGCGCAGCGCGGGCGGCGCCCTGCTGCTGGCGCTTCCCCTGCTCATCACTCTGTTTCTGCTGCTGCCAAGGCTGCCGCCCCTCTGGCAGATGCCCACCACCAGCCGCGCCCTGTCGGGGCTCTCGGAAGAGCTGGCCCCCGGCGATATCAGCGAACTGGTCAACTCCTCGGAACTGGCCTTTCGGGTCACCTTTGCCGATGGCCCGCCCCCTGTCCGCGAGCGCTATTTTCCGGTGATGCGCCAAGAAGTTTTCGATGGTCACCGCTGGTTGCTGAGCCCCGAGGTCAAAGCATGGCAGCAGACAGTGCCGGTGCAGACCGGGCTCACCCTTCTGGCATCCTCTTCACGGGCAAGCAATCAGCTGGCAGATAGTCCATTACCCGCCGGGAGCTACGAGGTGATCGCCGAGCCCCAGCGCCACCGCTGGGCCTTCGCCCTCAGTGAACCGCGTCTGCTGGCGGGCCCGGTGCTGCTTACCCCTCTCGACACCCTCTATCGTCAGGGGAGCGGCGAGGTGGCGATCCGCTATCGCATTGGCCGCGGTGAAGCGCTGCCCGAGGATGACCACCAAGCCGCCCAGCGCAACCTGCAACTGCCAGCCGGAGGCAACCCGAGAGCGCGCGCCCACGGCCAAGGGCTGGCTGTGCGCTATCCGGATCGCGCAGCGCTGGTCGCCGCCCTACTCGCGCAGTTTCGCAGCCAATCCTATTACTACACCCTGACACCACCACGACTTGGCAGTGACGGGGTGGATGAGTTCCTGCTCGATACTCGGCGCGGCTTTTGCGGCCACTACGCCATGGCGACCGCTTTCGTGCTGCGCGCCGCCGGTATTCCGGCACGGCTGGTCACCGGTTATCTCGGCGGCGAGTGGAATCCCACGGGCAACTATCTGGCGGTACACCAGTTCGATGCTCATGCCTGGGTAGAGTATCTCGATGAAGATGGATCATGGCGGCGAATCGACCCCACTGCGGCAGTGGCACCGGAGCGTATTGAAGGCGGCGTGAGGGAGGCGCTGAACGACGAGTTTACCGCCGCCGACCCGCTCGCTTTGCAGCGTTATCGCAACTGGGCCCTGCTCAATCAGCTGCGCTGGTGGGGCAACAATATCGACTACCAGTGGAGTCGCTGGGTGATTGGTTACGATGCGGGTCAGCTCTGGCAGCAAATTGGCCTGCGCTGGCCCGCACTGGCGGGACACACTCCCTGGTTGATCCTCGCCAGCCTGATGCTGGTCGCCCTGCTGGTGAGTCTGCCCCTGCTGTTGCCCGCCCGCCTGCCGCCAGAGCGGCGCATCTGGCAGCCCCTGCTCAAACGGGGTAAACGCAGCGGCTCCCCACCAGAGCCCACCGAGAGCATGGGGGCATGGTGCGAGCGGCTGGCACGGCTGCGTCCCGACCTTGCCCACCCCCTGCTAAAGAGTGCGTGGCTCTATCGACTCTGGCGTTATGCCCCCCTCAGCGAACGGCAACAAGGGCGCTGCTGGCGCCAGTTGCGACGGCGTGTCAGACAACTCGCCCAGCGCTGGGATCAACAGCCAACGAGTGCGCCATAAAAGAAGGGGGAGCCACCGGCTCCCCCTTCAGGTTTTAATCAAGAGGTTTGACTCACCGCTTGTTATTTTTTGGTCGGATTGTCCCAGATCCCCTCTTCCAGCTGGGAGCGGATCTCAGGGTACTTGTTAGCATCAAAGGTGGGCACCTTGCCCAGCCGGAGCTGGTCGTTGTAATCCTTCGCCAGCTTGATGGCAACGCTGGAGAGCAGCAGGATCGCTACCAGATTGACGATGGCCATCAGACCCATGGAGACATCCGCCATCGCCCACACGATCGGCAACTCACCCACGGCACCGAACATCACCATCCCCAGCACGAACACCCGGAACAGCATCAGGCCACCCTTGTGGTTGTGCTCGAGGAACACCAGATTGGTTTCGGCATAGGAGTAGTTCGCCACGATAGAGGTGAAGGCGAAGAAGAAGATGGCTGCCGCAATGAAGATGTTGCCACCGCTGCCAATCTGGGAGGAGAGCGCCCGCTGGGTCAGCTCGACACCGGTCACGCCGGAGCCCGGCTCGAACTGACCGGACATCAGGATGATGGCGGCGGTACAGCTGCAGATGACGATGGTGTCCATAAAGACCCCCAGCATCTGCACATAACCCTGGGAGGCCGGGTGCGGCGGATAGGGAGTGGCAGTCGCCGCAGCGTTGGGCGCAGAGCCCATGCCCGCTTCGTTGGAGAAGAGACCACGCTTGATACCGTTGATCATCGCCTGGGAGATGGCATAACCGAGCGCACCTGAGCCTGCCTGCTCAATCCCGAAGGCGGACTTGATGATCAGCATGAAGACATGAGGCAACTCGGTGATGTTCATCGCTACAATGACCAGCGCCAGCAGAATGTAGGCCAGCGCCATAAAGGGCACTACCAGCTCGGCAAAACGGGCGATGCCACGAATGCCGCCGAAGATAATCAGGCCGGAGAGCGCCACCAGCGCCAGACCGCTGACCCAGTCAGGAATGCCAAACGCCACCTTCATCGCCAGACTGATGGAGTTGGCCTGCACCGCGTTGAACACCAGACCAAATGCCAGGATCAGGCAGAGCGAGAAGACCACCCCCATCCAGCGCATGCCAAGGCCTTTCTCCATGTAGTAGGCCGGGCCACCACGGTAGTTGCCATCCTCATCCTTGACCTTGTAGAGCTGGGCCAGGGTGCTTTCGACGAAGGCGGTCGCCATGCCGATAAAGGCAATCAGCCACATCCAGAAGATGGCGCCGGGGCCACCCAGATAGATGGCGACTGCCACACCGGCTAGGTTGCCGGTGCCGACACGAGCGGCAAGGCTGGTACAGAGGGCCTGGAAGGAGGAGATGCCTGCGTTGTCCGATTTACGGCTGTTTTTCAGCACGGAAAACATGTGGCCAAAGTGACGGATCTGGATAAAACCCAGGCGGAAGGTGAAAAAGATACCGACCCCGATGAGCAGGTAGATGAGCACGGCTCCCCACATCAGGTCGTTTAGCATCGCAATCAAGGTGTCCATAATTCTCTCGTTGTTATTCACATCCATGGCCAGTCTGCGCTGACCGTTTTCTGTCTGTCGTTTAATTAGCGTTTCGCTAAAGGGGCGGAATCTAGCACAGCGGGAGAGCCCGGAATAGTGATCCCGGTCACGCGAGACACAAAAAACGAACGGTAAAAGCCCATAAAGCTCCATTTAAATCGCAAACTTTCAACAAACTCAATAATTCAATCAGACAGGCCACCATTAAGCCCCATAAGAGAACCATTTTGATATATCCCTGATGAGCTATCCGAAAACGCAAACGCTTGCATGAAATGGCTTTCAAATGGCGACATTTCGCCAAACGTTTTCGCTGTAATTAAATTTCAAGTACGTAGCGAGATAATTTATGTGATCAACGACACAAATATGGATATTGGCTAAAAAAGTTCAGCTGAAAGCAAACCGGAGCGAGGTCGGGATGAAATGTAAAAAACCTTACTAATCATATAGTTTCAAGCCATAAAACGGGATAACTCAACAGCCTGAATGTTTAACAACCAAGCGCCCCTATTGCAGGATGCAGCACATCAGTATTAATTAGGCAGGCAATGACGATGGGCCGCCCCCATCGCGCTTTTCTGAGCCTGAGGCACCAAGATCCTGTAATTTTATTTCAGAACCACCGTCTCAAGCCCGCAACCCAGGGATTACTCCCTCATTAAGAGATGATATTCGCTATGGCCGATAAATTAACCCAGCTGAAAGCCCTGACCACTGTTGTTGCCGACACCGGTGATATCGAAGCCATCAAACGCTATCAGCCCATCGATGCCACCACCAACCCCTCTCTGGTTCTGAAGGCCTCCGAGATCCCCGAGTACGCTCCGCTGATCGAAGACGCCATCAAGTGGGCCAAAGCCCAGAGCCAGGACAAGGCACAGCAAATCATCGACGCGGGCGACAAGCTGGCCGTCAACATCGGTCTGGAAGTGCTGAAGATCGTTCCGGGCCGTATCTCTACCGAAGTGGATGCCCGTCTCTCCTTCGATACCGAAGCCAGCATCGCCAAGGCCCGCAAGCTGATCCGTCTCTACAACGAAGCCGGCATCAGCAACGACCGCATTCTGATCAAGCTGGCCTCCACCTGGGAAGGGATCCGTGCCGCCGAGGTACTGGAGAAAGAGGGTATCCAGTGCAACCTGACCCTGCTGTTCTCCTTCGCCCAGGCCCGTGCCTGTGCCGAAGCCGGTGCCTTCCTGATCTCCCCGTTCGTGGGTCGCATCCTCGACTGGTACAAGGCTAAAAATGGCCGTGATTACACCGCCAGCGAAGATCCGGGTGTGGTCTCCGTTACCTCCATCTACAACTACTACAAGCAGCACGACTACCCGACCGTGGTGATGGGCGCCAGCTTCCGCAATACTGGCGAGATCCTGGAACTGGCTGGTTGCGACCGCCTGACCATTGGCCCGGCCCTGCTGGAAGAGCTGAGCAAGACCGAAGGCGCCGTGGTACGCAAACTGGACTACACCGGTGAGCGCAAGGCCAAACCGACCCCGATGACCGAAGCCGAATTCCGCTGGGAACTGAACCAGGACGCCATGGCTCACGAGAAGCTGGGCGAAGGCATCCGCATGTTTGCCATCGACCAGGGCAAGCTGGAAACCATGCTGGCAAGCCGCCTGTAATCGGTTCTTTTTTCTGATAAAAACCGGGCCCCTAACAAGGGGCCCGGTTTTTTTTCATGGGCTTTTTTAGCGCTGTCATAGAGTCGTCACGAAAACGTTTTAATTTCAGATTCGTTATGTTATACGGGTGGTGAAAACGATAAAAACCAAGGAGGGAGCCATGGAAATGTTCAACTTCGATTATGACGAGGTGGTTGAACTCGGTTCGCGTAGCCGCGGGACAACGGGAAAAAAACGTAAATGGCGTGAAATCGAGGCGTTGAAAGACAAACATCGCCTGCAGAAGGAGCTGCAATCCATCGATATCGCCTATGAAGGTCTTACAGACGAGATTGAACTGTGATACTGCCAGACACCTGTAAAAGCGCTCCGCACAGCCGGGGCGCTTTTTTATGCCGCAATCGGATGATCAAGCGGCTTGTCATGCCACCGCTAGCAATGCCAAAGGATGCTGCAGGCTAATGACAGCCATCACCAATAACATGGCATACCAACCCTGCCCCTCACCCGCGAAGACTGAGCTGTGCCGTTTCAGGGCACGTTGGGGCACTCACCTGAATGACAGAACAACCGCAATAAAAAGCCCCCGTCGCTGACGGGGGCCTGAATACTCGGGGCTGACGGCTGCGCTTAGCAGTAGCCGTAGCCCAGCAGACGCTGGTAACGCTGCTCCAGCAGTTGCTCGGTATCGAGCGGACGCAGTGCGTCCAGATCCTGCTTGATGCGGGCCTTGAGGTTTTTGGCCATCTTCTCCACATCGCGGTGGGCACCGCCGAGGGGCTCGTCGATCACATGGTCGATCAGCTTGAGCTCTTTCAGACGCTGGGCAGTGATCCCCATCGCTTCGGCAGCCACGGAGGCCTTGTCAGCGCTCTTCCACAGGATGGAGGCACACCCTTCCGGCGAGATGACGGAGTAGGTGGAGTACTGCAGCATGTTGACGCGGTCACCCACGCCAATGGCAAGCGCACCACCGGAGCCACCCTCACCGATCACGGTGCAGACCACCGGCACGGTCAGACCGGCCATCACTTTCAGGTTGCGGGCAATCGCTTCGGACTGGCCACGCTCTTCGGCACCGACGCCGGGGTAAGCGCCCGGGGTGTCAATAAAGGTGATGATCGGCATCTTGAAGCGCTCGGCCATCTCCATCAGACGCAGGGCCTTGCGGTACCCTTCCGGACGCGGCATGCCGAAGTTGCGCTTGATCTTCTCTTTGGTCTCGCGACCCTTCTGATGACCAATCACCATCACCGGCTCACCGTCGAGACGGGCGATGCCGCCGACGATAGCCTTGTCATCGGCATAGGCGCGATCGCCAGCCAACTCGTCGAAATCGGTGAAGATATGCTCGATATAGTCAAAGGTGTAGGGGCGCTGGGGATGACGCGCCATCTGGGATACCTGCCAGGCCCCCAGATCACCGAAGATCTTCTTGGTCAGCTCTTCGTTTTTCTTCTCCAGCCGGCGGATCTCGTCTTTCAGATCCACGGCGTGATTGCCTTCACTCACATGTTTGAGTTCATCAATCTGCGCCTGCAACTCGGCAATCGGCTGTTCAAAATCCAGAAAAAGACTCATAGGGCCTTAGAACCTCTAATCAAAAACCAATTCAACCCGCTCTCGTCCAAGCAGGACTCGCAAGTCATCTATCAGTTGATCGGTGGGCGTCACCCGCCACTCGGTACCGAGCGTCAATCGCACCCGGGAGCCGGGGCGACGATAGTTTACCTGAACCGGACAGACTCCGGCACGGGCGGGCTCCAAAATCTCGCACAAACGCGGGAAAAAGCGATCATCAATCCGCTGTTCATCGAGGGAGATGCGGATTGCTCTGGCAAAACGCTCCCTCGCATCGTTGATATCCAGTAATTCTCGAGCCGACATTTTAAGGCCACCGGAGAAGTCATCAAAGCTGACCTGTCCAGAAACCACCAAAATGCGGTCTTTTTGCATCAATTCTTCATATTTTTCCAGCGCTTCACTGAACAGGGTCACATCGAGGCGACCGGAACGGTCGTCCAGAGTGAAGATCCCCATCTTGTTGCCACGCTTGGTCACCATGCTGCGGGCCGCGATCACCAGCCCAGCCGCCGTGGTTACGGTATCGCGGGAGGTGGGATGCAGATCGCACAGGCGACCCGAGGTATAGCGACGCAATTCGCTGCTGTACTGGTTGATGGGGTGGCCGGTGAGATAGAGCCCGAGGGTCTCGCGTTCCCCTTCCAGCCACACCTTGTCAGGCCAGTGCGGCACGTTGGCAAACGCCTTTTTGACGTCGTCAATCTCTTCAGTGAGCACGCCGAACATGTCGACCTGCCCCACTGCCTGCGCCTTGGCGTGCTGCTCGGCGGCCCGCATCGCCTCCTCCAGCGTTGCCATCAGGGCGGCGCGGTGGGGGCCGAGCCGATCCATGGCGCCGGAGAGAATGAGCTTCTCCATCACCCGCTTGTTTAGCTTCTTGATATCGACCCGGTTGCAGAAGTCGAACAGATCGCGGAACGGGCCGTCCTGATCCCGGGCGCTCAAGATCGCATCGATGGGGCCTTCACCGACCCCTTTCACCGCCCCGATCCCGTAGACGATATGACCATCTTCGTTGACCGAGAAGCGATAGCGGCCGGTGTTCACATCCGGCGGGATCACGGTGAGCCCCATCCGCTGACACTCATCCACCAAGGTCACGATCTTGTCGGTGTTGTCCATATCGGCGGTCATCACCGCCGCCATGAACTCGGCCGGGAAGTGGGTCTTGAGCCAGAGGGTCTGGTAGGAGACTAGCGCGTAGGCGGCGGAGTGGGATTTGTTGAAGCCGTAGCCCGCAAACTTCTCCACCAGATCGAAGATCTTCATCGCCAGTTCGCCGTCGACGCCATTCTTGACGGCGCCCTCCTCGAAACCGGCCCGCTGCTTGGCCATCTCCTCGGGCTTTTTCTTACCCATCGCCCGGCGAAGCATGTCCGCGCCACCCAGCGTATAACCCGCCAGGGTCTGGGCGATCTGCATCACCTGCTCCTGATAGAGGATGATGCCGTAGGTCGGTTCCAGAATCGGTTTCAGGCTCTCGTGCTGCCACTTCTCGTCCGGATAGGAGATCGCTTCATTACCGTGTTTGCGGTCGATGAAGTTATCCACCATGCCTGACTGGAGCGGGCCCGGTCGGAACAGGGCCACCAGAGCGATCATGTCTTCGAAGCAGTCGGGGCGCAGCCGCTTGATGAGATCCTTCATGCCGCGGGATTCGAGCTGGAATACCGCCGTGGTCTCGTAGCGCTGCAGCAGGTCGAACGACTTCTTGTCATCGATGGGGATGGCGGCGATATCCACCGGCGGCTTGCCCTCTTTGGCAAGACGCGGGTTTATCATGCCGAGCGCCCAGTCGATGATGGTGAGGGTGCGCAGACCCAGGAAGTCGAACTTCACCAGACCGGCGTACTCCACGTCGTTCTTGTCAAACTGGGTGACCGGGTGGTGGCCTTCGTCATCGCAGTAGAGCGGCGCAAAGTCGGTGATCTTGGTGGGCGCGATCACCACGCCACCGGCGTGTTTACCGGCGTTGCGCACGACCCCTTCCAAGCGGCGGGCCATGTCGATGAGGTCTTTGACCTCCTCATCCTGCTCGTAGAGCTCGGGCAGCTTGGGCTCGGCCTCGAATGCCTTGGCAAGCGTCATGCCCGGATCCGGCGGGATCAGCTTGGAGATACGATCCACAAAGCCGTAGGCGTGGCCCAGCACCCGGCCCACATCCCGCACCACCGCCTTGGCCGCCATGCTGCCGAAGGTGATGATCTGCGACACCGCATCCCGGCCATACATGTCGGATACGTGCTCGATCACCTCATCGCGCCGGTCCATGCAGAAGTCAACGTCGAAGTCGGGCATGGATACCCGCTCGGGGTTCAGGAAACGTTCGAACAGCAGGTCAAATTCCAGCGGGTCGAGGTCAGTGATCTTGAGGGCGTAGGCCACCAGAGAACCCGCCCCCGAGCCCCGGCCCGGGCCAACGGGAATGCCGTTGTCCTTGGACCACTGGATAAACTCCATCACGATGAGGAAGTAACCCGGGAAGCCCATCTGGTTGATCACTTTCAGCTCGATGTCGAGACGCTCGTCATACTCGGGACGACGCTCGGCCCGCACTTGCGGATCCGGGAACAGGAACTCGAGACGCTCCTCCAGACCCTCTTTCGATTTGGCCACCAGAAAATCTTCGGTGGTCATGTCGCCGGTCGGGAAGTTGGGCAGGAAGTACTCGCCAAGACGCACCGTCACGTTGCAGCGCTTGGCGATCTCCACCGTGTTTTCCAGCGCCTCGGGAATGTCGGCAAACAGCTCCGCCATCTCCTCCTGACTGCGCAGGTACTGCTGGGGGCTGTAGCGACGGGGGCGGCGTTTGTCCATCAGGGTATAGCCATCGTGGATGGCGACCCGGATCTCGTGGGCGTCGAAATCATCGGCGTTGAGGAACACCACCTCGTTGGTGGCGACTACCGGCAGCTCGAACTCGGTGGCGATGGCCACCGCCATGTGCAGGTAGACCTCTTCGTCGGGTCGACCGGTACGCAGCAGTTCGAGGTAGTAGGCATCGGGGAAGTGGGTCTGATAGAAGGCGACACACTGCTCGGTCATCTGCCGGTTGCCCTTGAGCAGGAACTTGCCCACATCCCCCTCGCGCCCGCCAGAGAGGACGATCACCCCCTTGGCATGCTCGGCGAGCCAGCTCTTGTCAATAACCGGACGCCCCTGCACGTGGCCGCGCTGGTAACCGCGGGAAATAAGCAGGGTGATGTTCTGGTAGCCGTCGTTATCCATGGCGAGCAGGGTGAGACGGAACTGCTCGTCGCCGAGCTCATCGCTCTGCACCCAGAAGTCGGCCCCGACGATGGGTTTGATCCCCTTGCCGTGAGCTGCGCCATAGAAGCGCACCAGACCGCACATGTTCATCTGATCGGTCAGCGCCAGCGCCGGCATGTTGTTGGCCGCCGCCGCCCCGACGATGGGATTGATCTTCTGCAGGCCATCGACCATGGAGAAGTCGGAGTGGACTCGCAGGTGGATAAAACGGGGTTCAGCCATCGTCATCTCCTCTCGCTGCTCAAACTAAATGGCATGGTCTACTCGATCCCCAATGCGCGGCGCACCGGTTTGAAGCTCTTGCGATATTCGGGCAACGGGCCCCGTTCGGCCAGAATGGCGAGGTGCTCAGCGGTCGGATAACCCTTGTGGCGGGCAAAACCATACTCGGGATGACGGCTGTCCAGCTCGGTCATCTCCGCATCTCGTGTCACCTTGGCGAGGATCGAGGCGGCGCTGATGGCGGCCACTAGGCTATCGCCCTTGACCACGGCACGCGCTTCCATCGGCAATGCCGGGCAGCGGTTGCCATCGATAAAGACCAGCTCGGGGGTGACCTTCAACCCCGCCACGGCACGCTGCATCGCCAGCATGGTGGCATGCAGGATGTTGAGCTCGTCGATCTCCCCCGGAGTGGCGCGACCGATGGCCCAGGCGAGCGCTTTTTCTTTGATCTCGTCAAACAGGGCGAGGCGCTTCTTCTCGGAGAGCTTCTTGGAGTCGTTGAGCCCCGCGATCGGATTGGCGGGATCGAGAATGACCGCAGCGGTGACCACGTCACCCACCAGGGGGCCACGGCCCACTTCGTCCACACCGGCAACCAGCTTGTCGTCAGGAATATCGATCATCATCTTGTAGCCTTGAATCAAAACAGGCCCCGTGGGGCCTGACAGGGGTCGACTGGCGCGGCATCACCGCTCGGAAAACGGATTAACGGGCTGTGCGGCGCAATCGACGGTCCGAAATAGCGTTATCTGCCAAGCAGATCCACCACCGCATCGGCGGCCTGCGAGTCTGCATTGCAGCGGATCAGCTGGTGCAGCTCGGTGAAGGTGTTGACCAGCGCACTGTTGTCGTGCTCGAAGTACTTGCTCACCTCTTCCACCAGATTCTCCGGGGTGCACTCGTGCTGGATGAGTTCCGGCACCAGCATGCGACCGGCCAGCAGGTTGGGCAGAGAGACAAATTCGGTCTTTACCAGTCGCTGGGCCAGCCAATAGCTGAAGGGCTTGAGCTTGTAGCCCACCACCATCGGCTTTTTCACCAGCATGGCTTCGAGCGCCGCGGTGCCGGAGGCCAGCATCACCACGTCGGCGGCGATCATCGCCTCGCGGCCCTGCCCTTCCAGCAGCACCATGTCGAGACCCGGCGCTACCTCGGCCTTGATGGCCATAAACTGCTCGCGCCGTTTCTGGTTGACCAGCGGCACGATGAAGCCGAGATCCGGATAGCGCACCGTCAGGTGTTTGCACGCCTCGAGAAACAGGGGGGACATAAAGCCCACTTCTGCGGTGCGGCTGCCCGGCAGCACCGCCAGCCAGCGGCGATTGGCATCGATACCGAGATTGCGACGCACGGCAGCCTGATCCGGCACCAATGGAATATCGTCCGCCATGGTATGGCCGACAAAACGGCAAGGGGCGTCGAAACGGTCGTAAAAGGCTTTCTCGAACGGCAGGAAGGCGAGCACCATGTCGGTGGCAGCCTTGATCTTGTGAATGCGGTTCTGGCGCCAGGCCCACACAGAGGGGCTGACATAGTGAACCGTCTTGATACCGGCGCGGCGCAGTTTCAGCTCCACTCCGATATTGAAATCCGGTGCATCCACGCCGATAAAGACATCGGGCGGATTGGCAATAAAATGGCGCAACAGTTCGCGACGGACCTTGAGGATGCGCGGCAGACGGCCCAGCACCTCGGTGATCCCCATGACGGAGAGCTCTTCCATCTCGAACAAGGCCTTGACGCCGAGGGCCTGCATCCGCGGCCCGGCGATCCCTTCGAACTGCGCATCCGGGTAGCGGGCCTGCAGCTCGCGCACCAGACCAGCGGCCAGAATGTCGCCGGAGACCTCTCCGGCGACGATACCGATACGAACCGGATCAGGCACGGATGATCCCGCGCTCGTTATCTTTGAGGAAGTCCACATAGAGCTGGACGGCCGGTTCGGCTTGCGCCATCTCGATCAGCACCGGCAGCACCTCTTCGATGGTCTTGCCGGAGCGGAAGATCTCTTTGTAGGCACGCTTGACGGCAGAGATTGCCTCGGCGCTGAAACCGCGGCGACGCAGACCTTCAGAGTTGACCCCGAACGGCTTGGCGTAGTTGCCGGCAGCCATCACGTAAGGCGGCACGTCCTTGTTCAGGGCGGCGCAGCCACCGACGAAGGCGTGGGAGCCGACGCGGCCAAACTGGTGAATGGCGGAGAGACCACCAAAGATCACGAAGTCACCGATCACCACGTGGCCCGCCAGGGTCGCGTTGTTGGCGAAGATGCAGTTGTCACCGATGATGCAGTCGTGGGCAACGTGAACGTTGACCATGAACAGGTTGCCGCTGCCCACCTTGGTCAGGGATTGATCCTGAATGGTGCCACGGTGGAAGGTGCAGTTCTCGCGAATGACGTTGTTGTCGCCAATTTCGAGGAAGGTGCGCTCACCGGCGTACTTCTTGTCCTGGCAATCCTCACCGATGGAGGTGTGCTGGAAGATCTTGTTGCCGCGACCAATCTTGGTCGGGCCCTTGATCACCACATGGGAACCTACCCAGGTGTTGTCACCGATTTCCACCTCGGCGCCGATGACAGAAAAGGGGCCGATTTCAACCCCTTTACCGATCACGGCAGACTCATGGACGATGGCAGTATCGTGAATGATGGCAGTCTGGTCGATCACGTGTGTTAAACCTCGCGTTTGGCGCACATCAGCTCGGCGGTACAGACCACTTCACCGTCGACGGTGGCGACACCGGTGAACTTGGCAATACCGCGACGCTCTTTCAGGAACTCCACGTCCAGCACCAGTTGGTCACCGGGGCCGACCGGACGCTTGAAGCGAGCGTTGTCGATTGAGGCAAAATAGTAGAGTTCGTTGGGAGACGGCTTGCCCACCATGGTAAAGGCCAGGATACCGGTGGCCTGTGCCATCGCTTCCAGGATCAGTACGCCCGGGAACACCGGCTTGGCCGGGAAGTGCCCCTGGAAGATCGGCTCGTTGAACGAGACATTCTTGATGGCGCGCAGGGTTTTACGCTCATCGCTGATCTCGTAGTCGTCTACACGATCCACCATCAGAAACGGATAACGGTGGGGCAGCAGATCCATGATTTCCTGGATACCCAGGCTCTTCTTTTCAGTAGTCAAAACAGTACCCTATACCAATCGTGATTATTCTTGATCCAGCTTCTTCTCAAGCTTGCTTAACCGCTTGTGCATCTCTTCGATACGCATCACCCGGGCGGCGGTCTTGCGCCACTCTTTATTGGTTTGCAGAGGGATGCCGGAAGAGTAGACACCGGGCTCGGTAATGGGTCGCATCACCATGGCCATACCGGTAACGGTGGCCTGGTCGCAGATCTCCATATGCCCGTTAAAGACGGAAGCGCCGCCAATGATACAGTATTTGCCGACCTTGAGACTACCAGCCATCACGGTCGAGCCCGCCACGGCGGTGCCGTAACCGATCTCCACGTTGTGGGCGATCTGGCACTGGTTGTCGATGATGACGTTGTCAGCAATGCGGGTATCTTCCAGCGCACCGCGGTCAATGGTGGTACAGGCACCGATCTCGACCCGGTTGCCAATGGTCACACCGCCGAGCTGGGGGATCTTGATCCACTCGCCACGCTCGTTGGCATAACCGAAACCATCGGCGCCGATCACTGTGCCGGATTGAACCAGACAGTCGGTACCCATGGTCACATTGTGATAGAGGGTGACGTTGGCCCACAGCCGGGAGCGGGCTCCCAGCCGGGTATTTTTGCCAACAAAACAGCCCGGGCCAATGCGTACATCGTCACCCAGCACGACGCCGGATTCGATCACTGCATTGGCGCCGATGGCCACTCTCTCGCCCAGTTGCACGTCAGCCGCGATAACGGCACTCGGATGAATATCCGTGGCCGGCTGCGGGGTAGTGTCCAGCAGTTGGGCTACCCGGGCAAAGCCCACATAGGGGTCTTTGAGCACCAGGGCATTGGTGGGACAAAATGGCAGATCCGCTTCTGTAATGAGCACGGCGGTCGCCTTGCTCTGCTCCAGATAATGCCGGTACTTTTTGTTGGACAGGAAGGTGATATCCCCCTCCCCGGCCTTTTCCAGTGTCGCTACCTTGCGGATTTCCAGGGTTCCGTCGCCATGGACCTGGGCCCCCAGTTGCTGGGCCAGCTGTGCGAGAGTGAATGCCATCAATTAGTTGCTCTTGCTTACCTGAGAAATAACCTGGCCGGAGATGTCCAGCTTGCTGGCGGCATACGGGGCGGCATTGCGCTCCAGCACCAGATCGTAACCATTGCTCTTGGCGATGGAATCGATGGCAGCCTGTACCTTGGTCAGGATCTTGTTGCGCTCTTCGGACTGACGGCGACCGTTGTCCTGCTCAAAGGCTTGACGCTTCTGGTTGAACTCCATCTGCAGCTTGGCCAGCTTCTCCTGGTTCTGCTTCTTCTGCTCGGCGCTCATGAAGGCTTCATCCTTGCGGAACTTCTCGACCAGCTTCTGGCCTTCCTGTTCCAGCTTCTGCAGCTCACGCATACGCGGCTCGAATTCACCTTTCAGCTTGGCTGCAACGGCTTCACGCTGGGGCAGCTTTTGGAAGACTTCGCCCATATCAACCACGGCGATCTTGGTCTCAGCGAAGGCAGAACCCATGCCGGCAGCCATCAGTGCAAAGCTCAAACCAGCTACTTTCAACGCTTTATTCACACTTACTCCTTGTTCCCTCATGGCGAGGGCTACCTGATTTACCCGATTATGCAAGCGGCGTTAGGACCGTCTTGTTACCTGGTGAGGCACGCATACCGCGCGTCCCATCATTGAAGACCCCCACCGCATGGGTGGGGGCGAAACTCTGCTTAGAAAGTACGACCGATGTTGAAGGAGAAGACTTCGGTGCGATCCCCTTCGTATTTCTTGATCGGCTTGGCCAAGGCAAACACCAGCGGGCCCATCGGCGAGAGCCACTGCAGGGAGACACCGGCAGAGACCCGGATATTGCCCGGGTTGGAGTAGTCCTGGCTCAGATAGTTGCAATCAGAACCGGCGGCGCAAGGATATGCCCCGTTGGCAAAATCAGTGCTCCATACGGTACCTGCGTCCATAAAGACGGTTGAACGGATCTGCGGACGATAGGTCTCGGAGACGAACGGGGTCGGGAAGACAAGCTCCAGTGAGGCGACGGCCAGAGCGTTACCGCCTACCGAGGTGTCGGAACCTTCGTAGTAGCCAGTTTCACACGGCTGAGAACCCGTGCAACTGCCAGCACCCGGCTTGTTGTAGGTCTTGTAGATCGCCTTGGGACCAATGGTATTGCTCTTGAAGCCACGTACCGTATCGAAACCACCGGCATAGTAGTTCTCGAAGAACGGCAGCATGGAGTCATCGCCATAGCCGTTACCGTAGGAGACACGACCCTTGCCGATCATTACCCAACTGTGATCCGCATCGAGCGGGAAGTAGTGGGCATCTTCGGCAGAGAGCTTGTAGTACTGCAGCTCCATGCCCGGTACGGTCACCTTGGCGTTGATACGCTGACGATCGCCAGAAGTCGGGAACATCCCCTTGTTCAGGGTAGAGCGGGTCCAGCCAGCGGTGACATCAACGGTCACGAAATCGAGGTTGGAACCATCCTGTGAATAGGCATTCCAGAACTGATCCATCTGTACCGACTGGCGGTTATCGTTCCACTGATCCCAGCAGTAGGTATTGCCATCAGTATCCGGATTGTCCTTCAGACACTCCTGATAGTTCTGGGCATTGAATGACGGACGACTCAGCTTGGTGCTCTCGATACCGGTACTGAAGTCGAGACGGTTGAACTCATTGACCGGGAAGCCGCTGGAGAGACGGAAACCGATGGTTTCGTTCTCGTAATCGACGATATCGGCATCATCGGCGCGGAACTGGTTGTAGTAGACACGACCACCCAGGCTGACACCATCCACGGTGAAGTAGGGGTCGTTGTAGCTCAGGTCAACGTTCTTGGAGTAGTCGTTGGTGCTGGCGTTGATGGAGACCTTTTTACCGGTACCCATAAAGTTGTCCTGGGAGATCCCCGCCTGTAGGCTCAGACCCGATTCGGTACCGTAACCGATACCTGCGTTGATGGAGCCTGCTGGCTGCTCCTTGACCTTGAAGTCGAGGTCAACCAGGTCATCGTTGCCCGGCACCCGTTTGGTGTCCACTTCGACGCTCTCAAAGTAGCCAAGGCGGTTGAGACGGCTCTTGGACTGCTCGATGTTGTCGGAGGAGAGCCAGGTGCCTTCCATCTGGCGCATCTCGCGACGCAGCACCTGGTCTTCGGTGGTGGCGTTACCGCTGAAGTTGATATTGCGCACATAGACACGGGGGCCCGGCTCAACGTTGACGATCAGCTCGACTTCCTTGGTCTTGTCATTGACCTGTGGGAAAGTGACCACTTTCGGATAGGCGTAGCCGTAACGGCCGAGGAACTTGGAGAGCACCTCTTCGGTATGAGTCACCTGACTGGCAGAGTAAGTGCTGCCGGCAGCGATCGGGATCAATCCCTTCATCTCACCACCACGATCGATCAAGTCACCCTTGAGCTGGACACCGGAGACCTTGTACTGATCCCCTTCCTTGATGTTGAGGGTGACGTAGACGCCCTTCTTGTCGGGGGTCATGGAGACCTGGGTAGACTCCTGCTGGAAGCGGATATAGCCGCGGTCCATGTAGTAGGAGCGCAGGGTCTCGATATCACCGGCCAGCTTCTGCTTCTGATAGCGCTGATCGGCGGTGAAGTTCCACCAGGGCACTTCGTCGCGCAGGGAGAGCTGGGCAATCAGCTTCTCTTCAGGGAAGACGCTGTTGCCGACAATGTTGATCTGCTGGATCTTGGCCGCTTCCCCTTCCACGAAGGTGAACTTGAGGTCGACCCGGTTGCGCGGCAACGGGGTGACGATGGCCTTGACCTTGGCGGAGTATTTACCCACGCCATAGTAGAAATCTTCCAGTCCCTTCTCGAGGGAGGTGAGTACGGTGCGATCCAGCGGATCACCCACACGAATACCGGAGGACTCCAGACTCTGGGTCAGTTGCTCCTCTTTGATATCCTTGTTGCCGGCAAACTCGATGCTGGAGATGGTCGGACGCTCCTTGACCATCACCTGCAGCACCTGGCCGTCACGGTAAACCTTCACATCCTCGAAGTTACCCGAGGCATAGAGCTTTTTGATGGCGCTGGCCAGAGCCACGGAATCGACGGTATCACCGACCCGGATCGGCAGGTTCAACAGTGCGGCACCCAGGGTCACCCGTTGCAGACCTTCGACCTGGATATCTTGCACCACAAAAGAGGCAGGGGCCGCCTGGGCCAGGAAACTGGCACCCAGCAGGCAACTCAACACCAATGCTTTTTTAACAGCCATTTTGTTCTTATGTGTCCTTGTTGATGCTCTGGCCTCAGAGGCGAGCGAAATCGTTAAACAGCGCAATGCCCATCAATAACATCAGAATGGCGGCGCCGATCCTGAAACCCACTTCCTGTATTTTCTCTGATACCGGCTTGCCGGTGACCGCTTCGATCAGGAAATAGACCAGATGGCCACCATCGAGCACCGGCAGGGGGAACAGATTGATAATCCCCAGGTTGACGCTGATCAGCGCCAGAAAACTCAAGAAATAGACCAGACCATAGTCGGCACTGCTGCCGGCGCCCTTGGCAATGGAGATGGGGCCGCTCAGGTTGTCCAGTGACACGATGCCACCGATCAACTTGCCAATCATGTCAAAGGTGAGCGTGATCAGGCTCCAGGTCTTGTCCGCGCCATGCCACAGCGCCTGCAAAGGCCCATACTGTAACAGAATTCGATATTCATCCGGTAATGGAACCAGTTGCGGCGAGAGACCGACGAATCCTACCAGCTTGCCCTGCACCTTGCGGCTATCCGGGGTCAGAGTCACGTTGAGATCACTGTTGTTGCGCTCAACCACCACTTGCAGGGGTTCACCCGGTGCCTGCTGCACCAGCTCGACAAACTGGGCCCACGCGGTAATAGGCTGATCGCCGACCTGTTTGATACGGTCACCAACCTGCAGCCCCGCCTTTTCACTGGCACTCTTGGCCACCACGGCAGCCACGACGGGCAGCACTTTGCCACTCAGGGGGACGATCCCCAAGCTGCCGATGGGCGACTCTTTATCCGGATCGAAGGTCCAGCCGGTCAGCGACAAGGTTTTATCGGTGGCATAGCTGGTATTGGGTGCCTGCACCTTGAGAGTCACAGCATCGTCACCCAGATGGCTGATAAGGGCGTAAGTGACGCTCTCCCAGTCACCGGTCTGCTCATCGCCGACCCCGACAATCTCCATCCCCGGCAGCACACCCGCCTCGGCTACGATGGATGCCGGACGCACTTCACCGATCACCGGCTTGACGCTCGGCACCCCGATGATAAACATCAGCCAGAGGGCAAACAGGGCAAAGACGAAGTTGGCCATGGGACCTGCGGCAACAATCGCCATCCGCGCCCAGACACTCTTGTGGTTGAAGGCATACTGCTCGTCACCGTGCTTGAGTTCATCGACCCGGCCATCGAGCATCTTGACGTAACCACCGAGGGGGATCAGCGCCAGCACATATTCGGTGCCATCCTTACCCATCCTGCGCCAGATCGCCTTGCCAAAACCGATGGAGAAGCGCTCAACCTTGACGCCACAACGACGGGCCACCCAGAAGTGACCAAACTCGTGCACCGCGACCAGCAGGCCCAGCGCAACAACAAAAGCACCGATATTCCACAACACACCGCCCATCAGCCAAGCTCCTCAATCAAAGTGTGAGCACGGGCTCTTGCCGCACCGTCCAGGGCAAACAGATCATCGAGCGAGCCGATGGCGCTGCTCTCCAGCGCCAGCATCACTGCCTCGTTGATCCGGGCAATATCCATAAAACCGATGCGCCCGGCCAGGAAGGCAGCAACCGCCTCCTCGTTGGCTGCATTCAGCGCAGTGGTCGCCGCTTGTCCCTTCTGGCAGGCATTGATGGCCAGCGCCAGACAGGGGTAGCGATCATAATCAGGCCGGATAAAGCTGAACTCTCCGACACTGAAGAAATCCAAAGGTTCCACACTGGAGGGGATGCGATTGGGATAAGCCAGCGCATGGGCGATGGGGGTACACATATCCGGATTGCCAAGCTGGGCCAGCACGGAGCCATCCTTATACTGCACCATGGAGTGGATCACCGACTGCGGATGGATCACCACCTGGATCTGCTCGGGCGCCGCATTGAACAGCCAGCGCGCCTCGATGTACTCCAGCCCCTTGTTGATCATGGTGGCAGAGTCGACCGAAATCTTGGCCCCCATCGACCAGTTGGGATGGGCGATGGCCTGCGCCGGCGTCACCTTGGCCAGCTCGCTGATCTCGGTGTAACGGAACGGGCCGCCGGAACCGGTCAGCAAAATCTTGCTGATCCCCGCCGCCGCCAGATCGCAAAAACCGGGCTGGCGCTGCACGGCAGTCGGCAGACACTGGAAGATGGCATTGTGTTCGCTGTCGATGGGCAGCAGCTCGGCGCCATGCTCGCGCACGGCCTCCATGAAGAAAGCACCGGACATCACCAGCGCCTCCTTGTTGGCCAGCAAAATACGCTTGCCGGCACGTACCGCGGCCATGGTCGGGGCCAGTCCGGCCGCCCCCACAATGGCGGCCATCACGCTATGGGCGTCGGGGTGAGCGGCAACCTCGCAGAGGGCTGCTGCACCAGACATGACCCGGGTCGCACTGCCGTGCGCTTTCAGACGGGCAGCCAGTTCACGGGCGGCATCCTCATCGACCATCACGGCAAAACGGGGGGAGAATTCGAGGCAGTCCCGCAACATGGCATCCACGTTGCGGGCGGCGGTCAACGCCAACACTTGCCAACTGCCCGGGTTATGGCGCAGCACTTTCAAGGTACTCTGACCAATGGAGCCGGAGGCCCCCAGAATAACCAGTGACTTGTGCATCAAAACTCCTGACTGAGTAGCAGATAACTGAGCAGAAACACCGGCAGGGCGGCGGTCAGGCTGTCGATCCGGTCGAGAATGCCGCCATGTCCAGGCAACAGGGTGCCGGAGTCCTTGATGCCCGCCTCGCGCTTGAACATGCTCTCGGTCAGATCACCGAGCACGGAAGCAAGCACCGCCAGCAGAGAGCAAAACAGCACGGTGATCATCTTGGCAGGAACAAATCCCATCGACCAGGTGACACCGATGGCCAGCAGGCTGGCGGTAAAGAGGCCACCGCACATTCCTTCGATGGTCTTGCCCGGACTGACGGCGGGGGCAAGCTTGTGCTTACCGAACGCCTTGCCGAAAAAATACGCGCCAGAATCTGCCGCCCAGACCAGTCCCATCACGAACAACAGGATCCAGGCCCCCATCATGGGGTCATGGTAAAAGTTGTAACCACGGATGGCGACCAGCGACCAGAAGAAAGGAACCAGGGTCACCAGACCAAACAGCGACTTGAGCCAGATAGACTCTTTCCACAGCTTGGCGCTTTGGGGATAGCGCAGCACCAGCAGCAGACCCAGCAGCCACCAGCTTACCGCTGTCCAGAGCACGCCCATCACGAGGGGGTGCAGGTGGGGCGTCCAGAGTTGCTCTACCGGCAGCCAAAAGAGGCTGGCACCGAGCAACAGACAAAATACGATGGGTAACCATTGCTGCGGAGCAGCAGAGACAAACCCGCTCCATTCGCGACTGGCCAACAAAAACACCAGCGCAGCCAACAGGGCAAAAAATTTCAATGGCAGAAAGAAGAGCGCCCCCAACACCAGGGGGATCAACATCAAAGCAGTAATAATTCGTTGTTTTAGCAAAAGAAACCTCTCTCTTGGGAGCGGGGTTTAGCCGGTCTGCTGCTCGGCGATCAATTCCCGTATCTGTTCACCCGTGCAACCGAAGCGACGCTCGCGGGCAACGAAAGAGGCAACCGCCTCACTGAACTCGGCCTCGTTGAAATCGGGCCACAATACCGGGGTAAAATAGAGCTCGGCATAGGCGAGCTGCCATAACACAAAGTTGCTGATGCGATGATCGCCACCGGTGCGGATCAACAGGTCCACGGGTGGCAGATCGGCCATGCAAACCTCGCGGGTCAACATGGATTCATCAATGTCGTCAGCGGCCAGTTCACCGGCCGCCACTGCTTTAGCCAGCTTGCGGGCCGCCTGGGCGATATCCCACTGGCCGCCATAGTTGGCCGCAATGTTCAGGGTCAACCCCTTGTTATTGGCGGTCAAGGCTTCCGCCTTGGCGATTTTGGCCTGCAACCGCTCACTAAAGCGAGCAGTATCGCCAATCACCTTGAGCCGGATCCCGTTGTTGTGCAGTTTCTGCACCTCACGACCCAGCACTGTGATGAACAGTTCCATCAAGGCACTGACCTCCCCTTCCGGGCGGCGCCAGTTCTCGCTGGAGAATGCAAACAGGGTCAATGCCTCGATCTTGGCACGCGCAGCAAAGGTAACGGCCTCGCGCACTGACTTGACGCCCGCCTTGTGGCCATAAACCCGCATCTTGCCTCGGTTCTGGGCCCAGCGACCGTTACCATCCATGATGATGGCGACGTGACGGGGTAAAGACGAGTTGGCACAATCACCCAACGCAGCCAAAAGCGACATGTAATTCTCCCACAAAGACAAAAGCGCCGTGCAGGGGCACTACACGGCGCTCGTAATATACCTTTCAGACGGTTAGATTTCCATTAGCTCCTTCTCCTTTACGGCAAGGGCCTCATCGACCAGCTTGATGTAGGAGTCGGTCAGTTTCTGGATCTCTTCCTGGGCGCGACGGTCATCGTCTTCGGAGATCTCTTTGTCCTTCAGCAGCGCTTTCAGATCAGCGTTGGCGTCACGACGGATGTTGCGCACGGCAACACGAGCGTTTTCCGCTTCGGCACGGACGATCTTGGTCAGGTCACGACGACGCTCTTCGGTCAGCGGCGGCAGCGGCACGCGCAGGGTCTGGCCATTGCTGGACGGGTTCAGGCCCAGATCGGAGGTCAGGATCGCCTTCTCTACCGCCTGGATCATGGAGCGGTCAAAAATGGAGATGGAGAGGGTGCGAGCATCTTCTGCCACGACGTTGGCCAACTGTTTCAGCGGAGTGGCAGCACCGTAATACTCAACCTGGATGCCGTCGAGCAGGCTCGGGTGAGCGCGGCCGGTACGGATCTTGGACATTTGGGTCTTGAGCGCTTCTACGCTCTTGCCCATACGGTCCTTGGCGTCGTTTTTAATCTCGTTGATCACAGTGGTTTTCCTTTTGGCGAACGAGCCGCTACACGGCCCGTGTCTATCTTATTTACTGACGTGATGGATAGGATAAGAGCGCCAGGTGGCTCACTTTATCTTATTTACCAACGTGGTGGATCAGAGTGCCTTCCGGTTCACCCATGACAACCCGGCGCAGGGCACCCGGTTTGTTCATGTTGAACACGCGGATCGGCAGATCATGGTCACGTGCCAGGGTAAAGGCAGCAAGATCCATCACCTTGAGCTCTTTTTCAAGAACTTCATCATAACTCAGTTCATGATACAGCACGGCATCCGGATTCTTGACCGGATCTTCGTTGTATACACCATCAACCTTGGTGGCTTTGAGCACCACGTCAGCTTCGATCTCGATCCCGCGCAGGCAAGCCGCAGAATCGGTAGTGAAGAAGGGGTTGCCGGTACCGGCAGAGAAGATAACGACTTTGCCAGCACGCAGCTGGCTGATTGCCTCGGCCCAGCTGTAGGAGTCGCAGACGCCCTGCAGGGAGATGGCAGACATCAGACGGGCATTCACATAAGCACGATGCAGGGCATCACGCATGGCCAGACCGTTCATCACGGTTGCCAGCATACCCATGTGGTCGCCCACCACGCGGTTCATGCCCGCTTTGGCAAGACCGGCACCACGGAACAGGTTGCCGCCACCGATGACCAGACCGACCTGAACACCCAACTCAACCAGTTCTTTGATCTCTTGGGCCATCCGCTCCAGCACCGCCGGATCAATGCCGAAACCCTCGGATCCTTGCAGGGCTTCACCACTCAACTTCAGAAGAACACGTCTGTATGCAGGTTTGGGATTGGTACTCATGTCACTGATTCCTGGTCATATAAAGACCGCGACATAAGTCGCGGTCTGGGGAAACGGAAAAACCGGTTCGATTAGGCCTTTTGAGCGGCCGCGATTTGGGCTGCAACTTCAGCAGCGAAATCGGTCTCTTGCTTCTCGATGCCTTCGCCCACTTCGAAACGGGTGAAGGAGACAACGTCAGCGCCTTCTTTCTTCAGCAGTTCGGCAACGGTCATGGAAGGATCTTTCACGAACGGTTGACCAGTCAGGGAAACCTCACCGGTGAACTTCTTCATGCGGCCTTCAACCATCTTCTCGGCGATCTCTTTCGGCTTGCCGGAGTTGATGGCGATGTCGATCTGGATTTCGCGCTCTTTGGCAACGACTTCAGCAGACACGTCTTCAGGCTTGACGAATTGTGGGCTGTTGGCAGCAACGTGCATGGCCAGATCTTTGGCCAGCTCGGCAGAACCACCGGTCAGCTTGGTGATAACACCAATGCGGGAACCGTGAACGTAGGTACCCAGGTTGTCACCTTCAACCAGCATCACGCGACGCAGGTTCATGTTCTCACCGATCTTGGCGATCAGGTTGGTGATAGTCAGCTCGACGGATTCGCCGTTACCGAAGTCAGCGGCTTTCAGCGCGTCAACGTCAGCAATTTTCTGGGTCGCAGCGATGTCAGCGATCTTCTGGCCCATTGCCATGAAGCTGGCATCTTTGGCGACGAAGTCGGTTTCGCTGTTCAGCTCGATCATGACGGCAACGTTGCCTTCGGTGCGAGCAAAGATAACGCCTTCAGCGGCGATACGGCCAGCTTTCTTGGCGGCTTTGGCCTGACCGGATTTGCGCATGTTCTCAATTGCCAGCTCGATATCACCAGCAGCTTCTTCCAGTGCTTTTTTGCAATCCATCATGCCAGCGGCAGTGCGCTCGCGCAGTTCTTTTACCAGGGCGGCAGTAACGTTAGCCATGTCCAGTATCCTCGGTCTTGAATTGACAAGAAACAGGGGCCACAAGGGCCCCTGCTAACCAATTACATCAGCTTGGTTAATAAGGGCTTTACAGTCCTTATCAATTACTCAGCTTCAACGAAGCCATCTTGTTCGGCTTGAACAACGATGTCCTGAGCGCGAGCTTCCAGTACGGTGTCAGCAGCAGCATTCAGGTACAGCTGTACGGCACGGATAGCGTCGTCGTTACCCGGGATGACATAGTCAACGCCGTCCGGGTTGGAGTTGGTATCAACGATGGAAACTACCGGGATACCCAGGTTATTGGCTTCTTTGATAGCGATATGCTCGTGGTCGGCATCGACAACGAACAGAACGTCAGGCAGGCCGCCCATGTTCTTGATACCACCCAGGCTCTTCTCCAGCTTTTCCATTTCGCGAGTACGCATCAGCGCCTCTTTCTTGGTCAGCTTGTCGAAGGTACCGTCCTGGCTCTGGGTTTCCAGATCTTTCAGGCGCTTGATAGACTGACGAACGGTTTTCCAGTTGGTCAGCATACCGCCCAGCCAGCGGTGGTTTACATAGAACTGGTCGCAACGCTCAGCGGCTTCTTTTACGGCTTCAGACGCGGCACGCTTGGTACCAACGAACAGTACCTTGCCTTTCTTGGCAGCTACGGAGCTGATGAAGTTCATGGCATCGTCAAACATCGGAACGGTTTTTTCCAAGTTGATGATGTGAACTTTGCTGCGGGCACCGAAGATGTAGGATTTCATTTTCGGGTTCCAGTAACGAGTCTGGTGACCGAAGTGAACGCCGGCTTGCAGCATGTCGCGCATAGAAACTTTAGCCATTTTATACCTCTGTATTGGGGTTAGGCCTCCACACATCCCATATAACCGACCCGTTAAGGCACCCCGGCATATGTGTCGATGTGTGTGTGTTGTTTAAGTAAGGGTGATGAAATCGGGACGCAAGTTCCCCATTCCGGCGCGCTTTATACCATAACTTTGTTCAGGACACCACCGGCCGACACCCTAAACAGGCGTAAATATGGATCCCGCCAGAGGATGCTGCGACGCCGATTTGACGTTGTGATGACAATCACACTGGAAGTACGCGGGGGTTGCGGATAAAATTTTGCCCTGATTGCAAACGCATCTATTTTTCATTACCTGTCCTGTCTGCCCTCGCAGGCCCAGCGGCAGGCCGCAAGAGAGATCCCATGTCCATTAAAATCAAGACACCGGAAGAGATTGAAAAGATGCGCGTTGCCGGCCAATTGGCCGCCGATGTGCTGGTCATGATTGCGCCCCATGTCAAAGCTGGCGTCACCACTGACGAACTGAACACCCTCTGCCACGACTATATTGTCGACGTACAACAGGCGGTTCCAGCTCCGCTCAACTACCACGGCTTCCCCAAATCCATCTGCACCTCGGTGAACGATGTGATCTGCCACGGTATCCCGAATCACAAGAAGCTGCGCGATGGCGACATCATCAACCTGGATATCACCGTTATCAAGGATGGTTACCACGGCGATACCTCGGCCATGTTCATCGTGGGCGAGACCACCCCGCTGCGCCGCCAGCTCTGCAAAGTTGCGCAAGAGAGCCTCTACGCCGCCATCAAGAAGGTGCGTCCGGGTGCCTGCATCACCGAGATTGGCGCTGTTATTCAGCCCATCGTCGAGAAGGCCGGTTTCTCCGTGGTGCGTGACTACTGCGGTCACGGCATCGGTGCCGAGTTCCACGAAGAGCCGCAGATCCTCCACTACCGCAACAGCGGCAAGCTGGAGCTGAAAGCAGGCATGTGCTTCACCATCGAGCCCATGGTCAACAGCAAGAAGTATCACTGCAAGGTCAATCCGAAGGATGGCTGGACCGTGACCACCAAGGATGGCGGCGACTCCGCCCAGTGGGAACACACCCTGCTGGTGACCGAGGATGGCTGCGAGGTGCTTACCCTGCGCCCCGATGACACTATCGACCGCTTCATCAAACACAGCTAACATCGAACCCCGGCCCTGAACTTCCAAAGCGCCGGGGTTTTTACTTCTGTTTCAGCTATTTGCCTGCCACTGTGTGTGAGATGCCATGGACGCCAGCCTGCTTTCCCCCCATTTGTTACCCGATGACCAGCTCACTCGCGACAACTGCAAAGAGTACCTGAGCCGCTTTCTCGGCTGGCTGCACGCCCGTTTTGATGCCGGCGACAACATCATCGAGCTGGTCGCCACCCGCTCCGAGTACATGGATCAGTTGCTCTGCCGGTTGTGGCAGAAGTTCGGCTTCGACAAGAGCGACCTCACCCTCATCGCGGTGGGGGGCTATGGCCGCGGCGAGCTGCACCCCCACTCCGATATCGACCTGCTGATCCTCTATGACGGCGACGAGCTGGACGAGGAGTTGGGACTGCGCATCGGCGAGTTCATCACCTTGCTGTGGGATCTCAAGCTTGAGGTGGGTCAGGCGGTGCGCAACGTGGCGGAGTGCCTCGAGCAGGGGCGCGCCGATATTACGGTCGCCACCAACCTCATTGAGGCCCGCTACATCACAGGTCGCCAGGAAGGTTTCCGACAACTGAAAGAGGCCACCGGCCCCCAGCACTTCTGGCCGAGCGAAGCCTTCTTTCGCGCCAAGCGCCAGGAGCAGGCTGAACGTCACCAGCAGTTTCTCGGCACCGCCTACAAGCTGGAGCCGGATCTCAAGAGCAATCCGGGCGGCCTGCGGGATATTCAGACCCTCGCCTGGGTCGCCCGCCGCCACTTTGGCGCCACCACCTTGTTCGAGATGACCAGCCACGGCTTTCTCAATCGCGCCGAGTATCGCGAACTACTCGACTGCCAGAATTTTCTCTGGAAGGTACGCTTTGCCCTGCACATGGCCATCAACAAGGGAGATAACCGCCTGCTGTTCGATCGCCAGCGCACCGTGGCCCAGATGCTGGGGTTCGAAGGGGAAGGCAACACCCCGGTCGAGCAGATGATGAAGCGCTTCTATCAGACGGTGCGTCGGGTCTCGGAGCTCAACGAGATGCTGCTGCAGCTGTTTGACGAGGCGATCCTCGGCAACACCGCCATGGATGTGCGCCGCCTCTCCGACGAGTTCCAGCTTCGTGGCCGCCTCATCGATGCGGTGGATGCGGAGCTGTTTAGCCGTGAACCGGCCGCTATTCTGCGCCTCTTCTATCAGATGGCCCAGCATCCCGAGATTGCCGGCATCCACTCGGCAACCCTGCGCCAACTGCGCGAGGCACGCCGCAAACTCAACTGCTGGCTGCAGGACTTGCCTGACTGCCGTCGCCTCTTTATGGCGCTGCTGCGCCACCCCAACGGCATCGGCCTGCCGCTCACCCTGATGCACAAGTACGGCATCCTCGCCGCCTATCTGCCCCAGTGGAACCTGATCGTCGGCCAGATGCAGTTCGACATGTTCCACGCCTACACGGTGGATGAGCACACCCACCGGCTGCTCAAGAACATCCACCAGTTCCCCAATCCGGCCAGTCGCCAGAGCCACCCGCTCTGCCACGAGGTCTTCACCCGGCTGCGCAAACCGGAGCTGCTCAGCATCGCCGCCCTGTTCCACGATATCGCCAAGGGGCGGCGTGGCGATCACTCGGAGCTCGGCGCCGTCGATGCGCTGGAGTTCTGCCAGCTGCACGGTCTGGATCGCTACGAGAGCCGACTGGTCGCCTGGCTGGTGCGCCATCACCTGCTGATGTCGGTTACCGCCCAGCGCCGCGATATCTACGATCCCGACGTGGTCACCGACTTTGCCCAGAAGGTGCGTGACGAGCAGCATCTAGATCTGCTCTACTGCCTCACCGTGGCCGATATCTGCGCCACCAATGACACCCTGTGGAACGACTGGAAGGGCACCCTGCTGCGGGAGCTCTACTTCGCGACCCAGAAGGCGCTGCGCCAAGGGTTGGAGAACCCGCCCGACATGCGGCTGCGCATTCGCGAGAACCAGCGTCAGGCCAAGCAACTGCTGGCACAACGGGATGTATCGGAAGAGGCAATCAACCAGCTCTGGGCCGATTTCAAGGCCGACTACTTCCTGCGTCACAGCCCGGAACAGATCGCCTGGCACTGCCGCCACATCATCGAGCATGGCGACAATCCGGCACCGCTGGTGATCATCGGCAAACATCCGACCCGCGGCGGCAGCGAGGTATTTATCTACTGCCGCGATACCCCGAATCTGTTTGCCACCGTCGCCTCGGCACTGGATCAGAAGAACCTCAACATCCACGACGCCCAGATCATGAACTCGCGCAGCAACTATGTGCTCGATACCTTCGTGGTGCTGGAGCCGAGCGGCGAGCCCATCAGCCCCAACCGCACAGCCACCATCAAGAAGGCGCTGGAGAAGGCGCTGCAGGAGCCTGGCAAGCTGGTGCTGCGCAACAAGCCGCTGTCGCGGCGCCACCGCCAGTTCAGCGTGCCGACCCGGGTGGTCTTCCTGCCCCACTCTTCGCCCACTAAAGGGGAGAGCCGTCACACCCTGATGGAGCTGACGGCCCTCGATACCCCCGGCCTGCTGGCGCGGATCGGTGCCGTTTTCCAGCAGTGCGGGCTGTCGCTGCACGCCGCCAAAATTGCCACTTTCGGTGAGAGGGTCGAGGACTTTTTCAGCCTGACCAGCCTCGATGGCGAGCCATTGACCGCCGAGCAGCAAAAACAGCTGGAAGAGCGACTGGTACACCAGCTCAATCCCCAGCAGTCGGTACTGGATTAAGCGAAGAGTGATTCGAAAGAGACTGATTGTCGGGCGTTTTTTGCCATGCCAAACAACTGGTTGGCGCACACCGGATGAAGAAATGGCCGCTGGCCGGAAGAATTCCGGTCAACCCCTTAAAAACAGTCGGAAAAGTGTGATACAACAAACAGAATTTTTTAAAGGAAACCTGTCATGACCGAGTTGCAACAGATCATTGAAGCGGCCTTCGAGCGCCGCGACACCATTACTCCGGGCTCCGTGGATAGCGCCACCAAGTCCGCCATCCTGCAAGCCATCGACCTGCTGGACTCTGGCAAGGCACGGGTTGCCGAGAAGATCGCCGGTGAGTGGGTTGTCCATCAGTGGTTGAAGAAAGCGGTACTGCTCTACTTCCGCATCAACGACAACGGCATCATCAAGGGCGACGATGCCCAATACTACGACAAGGTTCCCCTCAAGTTCTCCAACTACACCGCCGAGCAGTTCAAGGAAGCGGGTGTGCGCGTGGTGCCGCCGGCAACAGCCCGCAAAGGCTCTTTTATCGCCCCCAATACCGTGCTGATGCCCTCCTATGTCAACATCGGCGCCTTCGTTGACGAAGGTACCATGGTCGATACCTGGGCCACTGTCGGCTCTTGCGCCCAGATCGGTAAGAACGTCCACCTCTCCGGCGGCGTCGGCATCGGCGGCGTACTGGAACCGCTGCAGGCCAACCCGACCATCATCGAAGACAACTGCTTTATCGGTGCCCGCTCCGAAGTGGTTGAAGGGGTGATCGTCGAGGAAGGTTCCGTCATCTCCATGGGCGTCTTCATCGGCCAGTCCACCCGCATCTATGACCGCGAAACCGGCGAGATCCACTACGGCCGCGTACCGGCTGGCTCCGTGGTCGTCTCCGGCTCCCTGCCCTCCAAGTGCGGCAAGTACAGCCTCTACGCGGCGGTGATCGTCAAAAAGGTCGATGCCAAGACTCGCGCCAAAGTCGGCATCAACGCCCTGCTGCGCTCCATCGACGAGTAATCAGCATTGCTGTGATGAAAAGGGCGCCTGATGGCGCCCTTTTGATTTTGGCGCCCCTGTCACAGGCAAGCCATGAGGCATCGGTTAAGATGGATGAGACAGGATCGTTTCAAACCGAGGAAGCCTGATGTACGAGAATCTGAAGAGCCTGGGGATCCAGGATCCCGCCTCCGTCGACAGCTATACCCTGCGCCAGGAGGCCAACCACGACATCCTCAAGATCTACTTCAAGAAGCAGAAGGGCGAGTTCTTCGCCAAGAGTGTCAAATTCAAGTATCCCCGCCAGCGCAAGACCATGCTGGTCGACTCCGGTACCCATGAGTACAAGGATGTCACCGAGATCAACGCCAACCTCAAGTATGTGGTGGATGAGCTGGACAACCTGACCCAGGGCGTCCATCAGCAAGCCGACCCGGACATCAAGCAGAAGATCCTGCGCGACCTGCGCCATCTGGAAAAAGTGGTACAGAACAAGATCAGCGAAATCGAACGGGATCTGGAGAAACTCTAATCCCCTGACTCGACAAAAGAGCGCCCAGGTGGCGCTCTTTTTATTGGCTGGCTTTATGGGGCTATGGGGTTATCTGGCAATGCCGTGCGATAAGGTGAGCGGAGCACACCACCTTGTGCTGTTGGGCCACCATTGGGCAACCCGTTACATATCGCCCCTTGGGCAACGAGACTCCTGCCGAGATCGATCTACAGCGACTCGCACGCTCCATAACCACAAATAGCACGAGGGAGGCTTTCGCCTCCCTCTTCAAACACGCTGATATTCAGGCAACAGGATTAGTTGCTCTTCATCCAGATGTCCATGTCGGTTTTCAGGTTGTCGGACTTGGTACCGAAGATGGCTTGAACGCCGGAACCAGCCACTACCACACCGGCAGCACCCAGCTTCTTCAGACCAGCCTGGTCAACCTTGGCAACATCTTTCACGCCAACACGCAGACGAGTGATGCAGGCATCCAGAGAAGCGATGTTCTCTTTACCACCGAAGGCGGCAACCAGAGCAGCAGACATCTCATCTTTGCCTTGGCCAACGGCCTCTTCAGCAGTCTCGTCTTCACGACCCGGGGTTTTCAGGTTCATGGCACGGATAACGAAGCTGAATACCACGTAGTAGATAGCCGCGTAAACCAGACCCAGACCAACCAGCAGCAGCATGTTGTCGGCACGCGGTGATTGCACCACGAAGTCGATGAAGCCGTTGGAGAAGGTGTGACCGTGTACGATACCCAGAGAGTTGGTCAGCACATAAGCTAGGCCAGCCAGTACCGCGTGGATTGCGTACAGAACCGGAGCGATGAACAGGAAGGAGAATTCAATCGGCTCGGTGATACCGGTCAGGAAAGAGGTCAGGGCTGCAGAGGCCATGATACCAACGATCTTGGCACGGTTTTCCGGCTTGGCAGCGTGAGCAATGGCGAACGCAGCAGCAGGCAGACCGAACATTTTGAACAGGTAGCCACCAGCCAGCTGACCAAAGCCGTTACCGGCAGCGCGGGAAGCGTCATCAGCAGTCAGGAAGCAGGTCATGATACCGTGAACAGTTTCACCGGCACCGTTGACGCAGGTACCAGCCTGATAGAAGAACGGTACGTTCCAGATGTGGTGCAGACCGAACGGGATCAGGGAGCGCTCAACCACGCCGTAGATACCGAAGGCCAGTACCGGGTTCTGGTTGGCAGCCCAGTCAGAGAAGGCACCGATGGCGCCACCCACTGGCGGCCAAATCACGGACAGGATCACACCCAGACCGATGGAGAGGAAACCGGTGATGATGGGTACGGCACGTTTGCCCGCGAAGAAGCCCAGATACTCTGGCAGCTGGATCTTGTAGAAACGGTTGAACGCCCAGGCAGCGATACCACCGGCCAGGATACCACCCAGCACGCCGGTTTCGATGGTTTCAACACCCATCACAGGTGCCATGACCTTCAGGGTTGCGACCATGATGCCGTAGCCAACGATGGCTGACAGACCGGATACACCGTCGTTATTGGTAAAGCCCAGAGCAACACCCACTGCAAACAGCAGGGCCATCTGGCCAAATACGGAACCACCGGCTTGCTCCATCAATTGGGAGACAATTTCCGGCATCCAGCTGAAGTGGGCAGCACCCACCCCCAGCAGAATACCTGCGACTGGCAAGACTGATACTGGCAGCATCAGCGCCTTACCAACCTTTTGCAGATTAGAGAAAGCATTTTTGAACATTGTGTGCGCTCCTGAATGGATTGTCGTCCCTGAACGATCTATCTGGATGAAATAAGCACTGATTCATTCAGATATCTTCGAGTCGGGCTTGTTTATTTTGACCATCAGAATATAACCCAGCGGGTCATAAATTGCTGCTTTCGAAGGCGGGGGAATATTGAATTTGGAGGGAAGATCACAACTTGTTTAGCCGCTAAAAAACACATCTAATATAAGTTAATAATCCGCATTATCACTCTATTACAAAGACATATAAATAGCAGTTTCACTTTGTATTTTAATAATGCCATTTACATCAAACGGCAACTCATTGTAACTCAATGTAACGGAGTGATTTTTATTTATTACAGTCTACCGATTAAAAAGGCCTCCAACAAGGGAGGCCTCAATAAATATATCTGACCAGTAAATGGTCGTATTACTCTATTTTTGCGAGCGCTTGACCGCATCAATAAACACGCTTTTTGCCTTGGTTGAACCGGCCCGTTCGGCCTCGTTCACCAGCTTCATCGCCTTGTCGATATCCCCCGCCTTGACCGCTTTTTCGATCTGGCTCTGGTAGAAGGCTTCTGTTTCACTCAGCATGGCAGGAGCAGGTTTGGCTGCGACCGCAGCTGTTGCAGTTGTGGTAACGGCTGCAGTCGTCGCTATCGCGGCAACCTGCTGACCCTGGCTCATAGCCACCTTGTCGGCATATTCGGGTTTAAATACCGCTTCAAGGCCACTCCCACGGGCCATATCTTTGACTTTGATCTGCACCAAACCCCAAGGGGAGTGCGGGATCACCGGATCCTTGATATCAGGCTCAACGGTACCATTAGCACGAGCAAACGCTTTTGATGGATGCAGGATTGTTGTGCTGCCCGAGAGCTTATCCGCGGGCGCATAAACGATCATGTATGTTTCGCTGGCCGGGTTGCCAGGCATGCTGCGGTCAACAAAAACACGCCCTTCAATACGGTCGTTATCGAGCAAGTGAGCAGGCTGATAGCTGAATACTGACTCACCCAGGACCCGAGTCACCTTGAACTCGGCATCCAGTATAATAACCTTGGGCACCATCACGGTTTTACTCACCTGTGACGCCAGGCTGATCGCCAGATTGCCGGTGTTGGCCGGCAGGCGATAAGCCGCAAAGTAACTCATCCCCTCATCAAACTGAAAAGTGGGTTGCTTGCCATCGATGGCCAGCAAGGTCTCACCTTCAGGCAAGGGGGCATAACTGAAATCTTTAAACGCCACACAGCAGCTGGAGGCTTTGGCCAACGCTTGCTTGGCTTGATCTGCATCGCTCAAGATAGAGCCATGTTCTTGCAGAGGAACAACCATGTTTCCGGCACAACCGGTTAATAGCGCAGTGATTACGGCTGCAATAGACATCTTTACCCGTTTCATTTTTCTTATCTCCATAATCCGGTGGCCGTGATCCGGCGAAACAAAACTGCCCCCATAAGGGGGCAGTCACTAACTTAACTTAAACTTTTGCTTACCACCAAGCTTCTGCTTGAACACCAAAGTTCCAAGTATCCTTGGCTGTTTTACTGTCGTATGGTGTGCCAGCCATGTCGTTGTCGTCTAAAGCGACATAGGAGGCAAACACACGGATCTCAGGACGAGCCCAGAAGCTGGAACCGGCAGACCAAGCTTGAGCCAGAGTCAGCTTGTAACCAGAATCCTTGGCTTCAGAGCCATCGGTAGACTTATTGGTATCTTTGAAGTAACCGCCTTCGAAGATGGTCTTGTTGAAATCATCCCACTTGTACATAGGACGAGCAACAACAGACATGGTTTCCCAGCTGTCGTTGGTATCCCACATATCGTTACCTACACCGTAGACCAGCTGGTGACCCATCTCCCAGGAGTTACCCATTGGGATCACACCCCAGTTGATCAGGCGATAACCATCGGCACCATCTTTGGCTTCAGCACCGTACCAGGAACCATCACCATAGAAAGCCATGGTCTTGGAATAACCTTCGGTACCGTATTGCAGCACAGTCTTGTTGAAACCACCCAATACACTGGCAGTCAGTTCAGCAGTCAACATGACGCCATCTTTGGCATTTTTGTACTGAGCGTTTGAAGAGTTCTTCTGGGCATCGGTCGGGTTAACAATTGCATAGTCAACGCCCATTTCCAAAGAAGCATCTTGCCACAACGGAATGCCTGCATAGCGCAGATCAAGGGTATTCACATCCATTCCGTCAAACTTGGTCCAACCGTCCTTACCATCCCAGCCGCGGTCATTACGAACCCATGCAAAAGAAACTTTACCTGGACCAGCTTGAACACCTTCAATACCCGCACCAGCACCGGAGATATTCCAGTAGTAGAAGTCAGAAATATGGATATCGTGGCGCTGGTAGTAACGCTTACCAGCCCACAGGGTTGCTTCTGGAGCAAAGTTCAGCAAGCCTTTGGCTTGTACGTTGAACTGGCGCAGAGCGAACTCAGAGTCACCGTTACACTGCTTTTCATCGAAGTTACATACTGAGCCAGTACCTTCCCAGTCATTGGAACCGTTAGAGCTCATGGCAAACATGGAGTCAACATAGAAAGTCTTGCCATCTTTGTTGAACACTTCCTGACCCAGCTGAACTTCACCATAAGTGTCATCTTCGTTACCAAGACGGCCCACTTTTTGTTTGCTCAGAGTCTGCATGTCTCCATCTTTGGAAACGCCAACACCGGAACGGAAGTAACCGTGGAAATCTACGGCAAAGGCGGCTTGGGAAGCCAGGGCGGCAGTAACAGCTGCTGCAATCGGGAGCCACTTCATTTTCATTGTCATATTCCTTATTTCCCGCAGTGAGGAGTGTGATCCTGAATATTCAACTTCTTATCACCATGTAATCCTGTTGGTGATAACCGAGGTTGATTATAGGGAGCGTATTTCACGACAAATATGAAGCGACTCACAAAATGGCGACAAATCGCTCGGCAAACGATAGCCACAACACCTGCCAGCAAAAAAACGGCCAACAAGGCAACAGTTAACCAATAAAACCGCAAAACAAGCAATCACATCAAATCTGAAAGCGTTACCAGCAATTAATTCGCGACTGAACCAAAGTCATTATTTTACGATCGAATGACAAAAACATGACTGAGATCGCTTTCAAGATTGAACTTTTATTTGGACGACGGGTCTGCGGTACGCTTGAAACCATTACACCGATGGAATGCCAAAAGGGGAAAATATCCCTCCGTCACTATCGACAATAAGAGTGGGGAATATGCTTGCTGAGTGAGATGACATTTGTGCAAATAACAATCCCCTGCCGGTTAAGGATCAGGGGATTGATATGGCTCTATTTCAGAGAATATTCAGGGCTGAATATCACACTTTTTCAGCCAGCTGAGTGCCACCTGTTCGGGTTCATCGTGCACGGTAGCATCTAGCTCCAGCGGGGGAATCACTCGCGTGGCGCCCAGCTCTTGCAGCAATCCGTCCAGCCGACGGCCCGCACCACAAAAATGGTCATAGCTGCAGTCCCCCATGGCAATCAGGGCATACCGCAGCCCCTTGAGCCAGGGCGCCTTGTCAGCCAGCTCGCTGGCAAAGGGCTGCAGATTGGGAGGAATGTCCCCCTGTCCTGTAGTGGCACTGACCAGCAATAAAAAACGGCCGGGGTCTATGTCCGCCAGCCGTGCTTCTTCGTGCAGAGAACAGTGATGCCCCTTGCGTTCCAGCTCATCTGCCAAGGTCTCGGCCACCAGCATGGCTGCGCCATAGACAGTTCCTACCACGATATCGATCTGCGCCATTCTCCTCTCCCTGCTTGAGTCACTCTTTTGAGCAACTCTATCAGCAAGCTGGCGTCAGATGCCACCGGTTCAAGGCTGAGGATCAGGCGCTTAGTAGTCGCTCTCGCTGGCGGGCCAGCCCAGCTCGGCAAACAGGCGCAGCACATCCTGACCGAGTGGCGCCTGGATCCGCATCGGCACCTTGAGCACCGGATGGGTAAAGCTCAGGGTGCGGGCCACCAGCAGCAGCCGTTCGCAGCCAAAGTGCTCGCGAAAGAAACGGTTGTGACGACCATCCCCATGGGTGGTATCCCCGACGATAGGGTGGAACAGGTGATCCATATGGCGGCGCAGCTGATGCTTGCGGCCGGTCTTCGGGAACAATCTGACCAGACTGTAGCGACTGGTGGGGTGCTTCTTGGAGACCGCGTGGGGCAGCTCGACCTGATGCAGGCGCCGGAAGGTGGTGACGGCATCCTGCGCCGGACGATCCGGGTTGCTCATGGCATCGGCAATCTTGTCCAGCTGCTCCTTGAGGGGGTAGTCGATCACCCCCTGCTCGGGCGCCCAACCGCGCACCAATGCCAGATACTCCTTGTGCACCTGACGTTGGGTGAAGGCTTCGGTGAGTGCGCGGGCAATCACCGGATCGAGCGCAAACAGCAGCACACCGGAGGTGGGTCGGTCGAGGCGATGCACCGGATAGACATGGCGACCACCGATGAGATCCCGGGTCATCTGCATGGCAAAACGGGTCTCGCCCTTGTCGAGCCAACTGCGGTGCACCAGTAGACCGGACGGCTTGTTGACCGCCACCAGCCACTCATCCTGATAGAGCAGGGTCAGCTTCAAGTCACTCTCTTCTCGGGTTTGATCTGGCATCATTGTTCGATCACTTTGCCGGAAAGCAGCAGATCGAAGCGGGCGATCAGGCGCAGCAGCGCTTCTGCTTCGGCCAGATCTTCTTTGTAGACTTCGCTGGCCATGGGATAGAGGGAGACGCTGGTCGGCAACGGCGCCTGCAACATCACCAGCTGCTCCATGCGCGGGATCAGCACGAACTGCAGCCACTGATCAAAGCTCAGGGTATCGACACAAAAAGGCAGGGTGCTTGCCAGGGCTTCGTCACCGGGATGGTCAGCTTGCCAGCGCTCAAGGCGCTGCAACTCGGCGGTGAGTTCCCCCAACAGGCCAGCTACCAGCAAATATTGATTCATCTCGCTCTCTTCCTCATAACCACAAATTGATCCGCCGACCCGACAGGGTCAGCCAGGATGCCGATACATTCAGTCGCACAGCACCGGCGGTTCAGCCGAGTCAACGACATACACGGCAACCAGCGCGGCCTGCCGCCTTTAAAAAAGGGCGATACTATACACCTCCCCCCGCATGGCTGCCATGTTGATATCTGCCGCAGCGCACGTCTGCTGCCACTGGCTATCCTCGGCAAGGGCCTTATAATCGGCCCGCATCACCATTAGCCGGATCTCACCATGTCTGCGACGCCTACTGCCATCAATACCTTGACCGAATTTCTGACTCAGGCTGGCACCCAGTTCCAGCTGTTTGACATGGGCCGCCAGGTGCGGTCACTGGCAAGCGATACCTTTGTCCGCATCGAACAGCAGCAGGAGCCCTATCCCTGGCCGCTGCAACAGTACGCCTGGCTGGGTGTGCACTTCTTCCAGCCAAGCGAGTCTCGCCACTACCTCTGGTTCCTCAAGTTTGCCCTCGATGAGCGCGGCCTGCTGATGTCAAATGGCCCCAAGCTGTTCATGGATCAGGTGGTGGAGACCCTGGGCTACAAGCTCACTGGCGATCTGGATGAAGAGAAAGCCCAGCGCTTGGCCGACAATCCCTACACCTTCCGCCCAGCGGAGGCAAAAATGGCCAGTCTGCACGCCAAGCTGGCGCGCCAGCTGGAGCAGGCCCCTTCCGCCTATTACGATGCCCTCTGCCACTATCTGGCCGCCCCCAACGACACCGGTTGGCAAACGCTGGGGCTGCAGGGCTTTGCCGATCTGGCCGAGCGACTCCATGATGAGCGCAATCTGGCGCTGATCTGCAAGGCGCTGCCCAAACTGCCGCAAGAGCCGCTCTACGCCCTCTGCCAGAGCCTTGAAAACGCCCCGCTGCCGCCGGCAGTACAAGGCGCCCTGCTCGAGCGGATCGGCAAGGAGCAGGAGTGCGCCGCCCCCAACCCGGAGACCCTGGCCTACCTCTGCCGCGCCATGGCCTCCTGTCCCGGCAGCACGCTGCGCACCAACAAGCTGCTGACCCTGCTGCAAACCCAGCCAAGCCCTGCGCTGCTGCTCGCCATCGCCGGCCGGCTCTGGCACGATCTGAAAGATGCCAATCTGCTCAGCCACTATCTGGAACAACTGGCACAGCAACCGACCCAGTTCTTCAATCAGGTTTTTGCCGAGTTGGTCACTTTACCGGCCCTGCGCAATGATATGCTGGCCAGACTGCGCGACCCCGAGCGCAGCGATGCGCTGGGCAAAGCCATCGGCCGTCTGTTTGCCTCGGCCTGATCCCTCGCCTCCCCCTCACGCCACGAGGCAACACGGCGGGAAATAGAAAAGGAGATCGGGAGTGCCGAGCAGGACTCCCGGTTATCGACATCACGATAAGGAAGCCCGCCTATGGGAGAGATGCTCGGAATTTTGTTGCTGATTGCCGTAGCCGGCCTGTTCTGGCTGCAACGCCAACAGGCAGAAGTGGCCTGGCAATACATGCGCCGCTACTGCCAGCACCATGATCTGCAACTGCTGTCACTGGCCCGCAGCCGCCGTGAACTGGCCGGCAAGCCGCTCAGGCTGCTCACCCACTACCAGTTTGAATTCTCCAGCGATGGCGAGAGCCACTATCAGGGCACCCTCAAGATGCAGGGGCTGCACGTCGTGGGCGTTGATCTGCCACCCCATCGAATCCCCTCAGCCTGATCCCCAATCTCGTCTCTGCGCCCGATGGCTGTGCCTGTCTATAATCTCAGGGATGAAACAAAGGGAGAGACGAGATGGAACCCCTTGTCCACGATCTGCCAGCCCTGTTTGCCCAGCTCGGGATGGCCAACGACGAGCTGAGCCTGCACCGCTTTGTGCACGACCATCACCTCGACAATGAAACCCTGCTGCCGGAGGCCGGTTTCTGGAACGCCGCCCAGGCCAGCTTTCTGCGCGATGCCCTGTGGAACGACTCCGACTGGTGCGAGGCGATCGACCAGCTCGATGTGATGCTGCGCCAGCCCCGCTAAGCCGCCCGCCCCTTTCCTCCCCTGCTGGCTTTGGTTAAGATCCCGCCCCGATATCGATCCCCCCTTCTCACCCAGAGCATGCTTATGTCCGCCCACGAGATCATCCGAATTGCCAACGAGCTGGCCGCCAAGGGCCTGACGCCCACCACCGCCATGATCAAGGCCCGCCTCACCCAGTCTGTGCCGATGGCCGAGCTGCTGAAAGTGCTGAGCCAGTGGAAGCAGCAGCCAGTTGCGACCGCCGAGAGCGAGATCCTGCCAGAGGCTGTGCCTCAGCCAGCACCGGAGCTCACCCTGCAGCAACTCGCCGAACAGCTCGCGCGCATCGAACAGAAGGTGGATCGCCTGACCGACCTGCTCCTCCAGCAGGGGCAAGGCTGAGCCATGTATATCGTCGAACTCTGCTTTGAGTGTTACCGCGATACCTCCCTTGGCGAAGCCGAGCGGGCCATCGTCAACTACCTCGACATGTTGCGTTATCAGGGTCAGATCCTCGGGCGGGAGTTCCCCACCAGCATGCATGACGGCTATTTCGTCAGTCGGGTGGTCTGCCCGGAGCAGGATAGCCTGCACCCCGACAACCAGAGCGAGCAGGTCAAACTGGCCGAGCAGCAGCTCAACCAGGCCGGGCTGCTGGCGCCCAAACTCCAGCTGCAGGGGGCGGATCTGCTCTCCGACAGCACAGATCCTTGCGGCCAGCAGGGCGAGCGGCCGAGCTGGATGCTGCTCTACACCAGCTTCCTGCACACCTGCTCGCCGCTGCGCTGTGGCGACCACTTCGCCCCCATTCCGCTCTACCAACTGCCCGCGGTCGCCAACGGCGATCAGAAGCAGATCATCAAGTGGCAGGAGGATTGGGAGGCGTGCGATCAGTTGCAGATGAACGGCTCCATCGCCGAACATGCGGCGCTGCACGAAATCGGCGAAGTGGGCAGCCGCCTCTACCGGCGCGGCAGCGATCTGGCCAAACGGCTGGAAGTGCTGAGCGGCATCCCCACCTACTACTACCTCTATCGGGTGGGCGGGCTGAGCGCCGCCGAGGAGAAGGCGCGCCCCTGTCCCAGCTGTGGCGGTGAGTGGGCGCTGGCAGAGCCACTGCACGAGATCTTCGACTTCAAGTGCGACAGCTGCCGTCTGGTCTCCAACCTCTCCTGGGATTTCAAGGATTAAGCGCGTTCCCTGTACGCGATGCCATAAAAAAGAGCCTTGCCGCATGGCAAGGCTCTTTTCGTTCCGATGGGTAACCTTGGCTCGAGCAGGTGCTATTGCGGCAACGTCTCAAGCCGTTCCAGAAACGCCGGCAAGGAGGGCGCCAACGCCAGACGGCGGCCGGAATCGAGCCACTCCAGCCACACCTGACCACTCTCGTTATCCAGCGAGATGAGCGTCATCTCGTTGCGGGTGGTGGCAATAAAGATGGAGGGGGTTCGTTTTAGCTTGCGCAGCATCAGCAGGTGGCCGATGAGGTTCTCCCTGAGCAGGTCGAGATCCGACTCGTTCCACGGCAAGATCAGTTCAAGGCGCAGCCCCTTGAAGAGGCAGGGCACAGGGCGACTGAACCAGTGTCCGAACAAGGCAATGGCGCTGGGATGAATCGTCAGCTCAAGGGCATCGGCCATGGCTGTAAAGTCGGCGGGCTCGGGGCGATGGTGAGGACGCCAGGCCACCCGACCATCGGCGGGCTCACCAAGTTGGCAGGGGGAACGCCAGTCCGCCTCCCACTCGCACAGGGGCAGGCCTCGTCTGGCCTCGCCATCCCGTTGCCAGCGGGCAAAAAAGTGCTCCAGGGCAGACAAAACTTGATCCGACATCGAAAATCCCCACAATTGCTGGCAAAGTCCGCTATTGCACCACCAAACCCGGTAACAGACAAGGTTGCCGGCCGACCTTGCGACCCGGGAAACAGAACCCGGGATATAGAGAGGCCGACGCCCAAGCCAAACGGCTGCAACCATCCGGCTCTGCAATGGCCTGTTTCATTCCACTCATCATGAGCACATTACGTGAGCAACCCTGTGAGCAAACAAGATAGATACGCCGGGGCCAGCGCCCTGACCGGCCTGAGCCTGGGCCAGCAATCCGATTACATTAGCCAGTACACCCCCTCCCTGCTGCAGCCGGTTCCACGTAGCCTGAACCGGGATGATCTCCAGCTGGGCGATGACCTGCCCTTTAGCGGTTGCGATGTCTGGACCCTCTATGAGCTCTCCTGGCTCAATGCCAAGGGCAAGCCGATGGTGGCGGTGGGTGAAGTGACCATTCCGGCCACCAGTGCGAATCTGATCGAATCCAAATCCTTCAAGCTCTACCTCAACTCCTTCAACCAGACCCGTTGCGACTCTATCGAGGCAGTCGCCGCCATGCTGACCAGGGATCTGAGCGCCTGTGCCGGCGAGACCGTCAAGGTGACCTTGTTCCCCCTCGACAAGGCGCCGCACCAGATTGCCCTGCTGCCTGGCGAGTGCATCGATGAGCAGGATATCGAGGTAGACAATTACGAGTTTGATGCGTCCCTGCTGCAAGGGGCAGCCGGTAGCGATCAGGTAGAAGAGACCCTGCACAGCCACCTGCTCAAATCCAACTGTCTGGTCACCAGCCAGCCCGACTGGGGCTCTGTAGTGATCCGCTACAAGGGGCCGAAACTCGATCGGGAGAAGCTGCTGCGCTATCTCATCTCGTTCCGCCAGCACAACGAGTTCCACGAGCAGTGCATCGAGCGGATCTTTATCGACCTCAAGCACTATTGCCAGCCTGAGCAGTTGACCGTCTATGCCCGCTATACCCGCCGCGGCGGCCTCGACATCAACCCGTTCCGCTCCGATTTCGAAGCCGTGCCCGCCAACCTGCGTCTAATCCGCCAATAAAGTCGAGTTGCGACAGAGAGGGCAGTCGCACTGCCCTCCATGACTGGCAAAAAGGTTTCGATCGATGCTTTACGCAGCTGTGATAAGGGGGCTGGATAATAAAATCCAGACGAAACCCACTTGCCGGCCACCAGCAAACCACAGTAAACGCTGGACTCGCAGGGGGGGGCTTGGATAACATGCCAACACCTCTGCGCCGTCCTTAATCCAATGAATCAACTGTTTTTTCTGGCCATGATGATGTCCTCCCTGTCAGCTCCGAATCTGGATCTCGACAAGGAGCAACTCTCTATCGATCTGCAACAAGCGCAATCGATGGTACTGACCGATCCTGCCAGATGCGTCCAGATCACCACCGCCTTCCTGACGCGCGCAGCCAATAATCCCCAGCAAATCATCAGCAATCGCCAGGAGTTCGGTTATCGCGAACCCATCCTGAGTTACAGCACGGCAGCCCAGACCATCGGCGCCCATCTGCTCAAAGGGGAGTGTCTGCTGCAACTGGGCCAATATCAGGCCACCCAGCAAGCGCTCGACAAGGCGATGGCGCTGGCAGACAAAGAGCGGCAACCGGAACTCAAGGCCCACGGCCTCTATCTCAAGATCCGCAGTCAGGCCCTCAAACCGGATAACCAGAGCACCAGCCGCGCCCTGATGGATCAACTGGACGAACAGCTGGCCGTCCCCACGCTCAAGCAGAGCCAGCTGCAGATTTATGGCCGCCTGCAACGCACCAGCTACGACATCGAGAACCAGCACTTCGATGATGCCAAGGCCCACTTGGCAGATGCGCGGATCTGGGCCGCCAAGACCCCCAATCCCCTCGCCAGTGCCTGGGTCAGCGCCATCAGCGGCGACCTTTATCGCGCGCTGCAGCAGCCACAGCTGGCGCTGGGGGAATATATTGATGCCCAGCAACAGGCTAAAAGTTTCAATGACCCGCTCTTTCTCGGCCTGCTGTCGAACCAGATAGTCAAACTTTACCAGCAGGAGCAGGAGCCCCAGAAAGCGCTGCAGTATGCCAATGAGGCGGCCAACTACTTCCACTCCATCGGCAACCCCTCCCTGCTGTGTGACTCCCTGATGGTGCTGGCGCGACTCAACCGCGAGCAGGGCGACCTCAATATGGCGCTGGTCTACTTCTTCAATGCGCTGGATCTGCTCGATGAGGGGAGCAACCGACCGCAGGCCTCCTTGCTCAAATACGAAATCGGCAAAACCTACCTGCAAAGCGGCAACCTCTCGCTGGCCAGCAACTACCTCAATGCGGCCCGTCAGTCCCATGAGCTGAGCGATGCCAAAGAGCCGCTGATCGATACCCTGTTGCTGCTCGGCGAGCTCTATCTGAAGAAGCAGGAGGCCGCCATCGCCATCCTGCAGTTGGAGAACGCCCGCGCGCTGGCCAATCAGCTCGGCGATACTCGCCGTCAGTACGAGGTATTCCGCCTGTTATCGCTGGCCTATGAGCAGAAGGGGTATCTGCGTCAGGCTCTCGACAGCTACAAGCGCTTCCACCGTCTTGGCGAGGAGGTGCGCCAGCAGGAGCAGGCCATGGAGCAGGCGGCGATCCGTGACAACTATGTTCAGGTCGAGCGGGTGCAACATATCAAGGAGCTGGAGCAGCGGCTTAACAACAGCCAGCATCAGCAGGAGCGCTATCTCTGGTCGAGTATCACCACCAGCCTGCTGCTGGCGCTCTTTATCTACCTCTTCTTCACCCTCTGGCTCAAGCTGCGTACTGCCCGCCTGCAACTGAAACGGACCAATGAGGCCCTGCTGATCGAGCCACGCTCGGGGCTGGCCAACTGGCAGCGGTTGATGAACCGCTGGCCGCGGGAGATGGCAAAGCGCCAACTCAAATCGGATCGCTGGTACCTCAGTGAACAGCCCTCCAGCGAGTTCGATGACAAGCTGCACTATCTGCTGTTCCGGGTGCCTTTCCTGGTCAACACGCTGGAGCGCCACGGCTATCAGGCCAGCAGAGAAATCGAGCAGGCCTTCGGTGCCTATATGGACACCCTGACCCCGCAAGATGGCCGTATCTATGACTTGCGTGAAGGACACATGCTCTATGTGGTGCCACAGCGCCACGTCACCAACCTGCATCAACTGGCGGGAGACCTGCTGACCGCCATCGCCGCCTTCCCTTGTAACTATCCGCTGGATCGCCAGCTCAGCCTCGGGATTGTCAGTCACCCCTTCCTGCCGAAAGCGGCGACCGCGCTCGATCACAATGGCCTGTTTGACCTCTGCTATCTCGCCCTGTCGGGAGCCATTCAGCTCAGTGATAAATGCCAGCAAAACGCCTGGTTGGAGCTGGCTGCGATCGATTGCCAACAAGCGGCATTTTTTAATGGAGATGTGTGGCAATGCGGCCTGATGGCAATTGACAAGGGACTGGTAAAAGTCAATTCTTCTCATGAAAAGCAATGGGTTAATTGGCCCAGCCTTGCAAGGAAGCCGGCAGCCGATAACCACCAGGAAATAATGTAGATAACAGGCGAGGATCGAAACCAAGTTCGACCACTGTTGCTATCCAACACCAAAAACAATAATGACAACAGGGCGACCTGATAATGAATGACATCGCTGCCGTAGCAGGACAATTGGCAAGGCTCAGGGAATCCCTTCAGCAGAAACAGCTGGAACTCGACGGCGTACTGTCGTTTTCCGATGCAGAGCGTGCCCGTGGTATCCAGTTTATCAACAAGTTGATGCTCTCCTGCCGTGGCTTCGACCGCGAGCTGGACAATCGCTTCGCCAAGCTCAAGCAGAAACTGGATAACAATCCCGCATTTACCGCGCTAGACGAGGATCTGCTGGCCATTGAAAAACTGCTGCAGCAGCACAGCAATGCGCTGGAAGAGTCGATCACCCTGACCCAGACCGCCATCGAACTTGGTTCCAAACAGCTGAAAAACATCAAGGGCTTCCCGGAAGAGACCCGCAAGTCCCTCAAGGAATTTCTGGCAAGTCCCGCCGGTTACGGCATTGCCGATCACCAAAAGAAGGTGATCAAGCTGCTGGAGTTCTACCAGCAGGCGATCAAGATCCAGCTGCTGCCAAGCCAACCCCTGTTGGCACCGTCAGGTGCAACTCAACAAGCAAGCGATACTGCCAGCAACGATGGCCAGCCCGATGTAGACCCGTTTGATCTAAAGGATCACGCTCGCATCGCCGATGAGCTGCAGCGGCTTATCACCGAACTCGACTTTGCCGGCGCCATCGGCGAGAGCCTGAGCGACATTCGCCGCCAACTGCTGATCGGGATCAACCCTGCCCTGCTGGCGGAAACCTGCCTGCAGGTGATCGAGCTCATCATCGAAGGCACCCGTGAGGAGCGCAAAGCCTCCCGCGCCTTCCTCAGCTCCCTCAACGAAAGCCTCTCCGCAGTACATGTCGGGTTTACCGAATCCCTCGATGAGGGGCGTGCGCTGCAAAATGAAACCCGCGAGACCCGCGAGGCGCTGGTCAACGAGTTGCAGGCGATCGATCACTCCCTGGCCAGCCATAACTCCATCGATGCGCTCAAGCGCGCCATCTCCGGCCATATGGGCGCCATCAACCTGCTGCTGCAGGAGCGTGACAGCACGGCGGCGCGGGAGCGCCACCTGCTCACCCGCCTCTCCACCATGGAGTCCAAGCTGCGCTTGATGAAGGAGGAGACCGCCGAGTACAAGAAGCGGCTGACCATTCAAAAACACAAGCTGTTCCTCGACAGCCTGACCCAGGTGCACAACCGGGCCGCCCTCGATGAACGGTTGGAGCAGGAATACAAACGTTGGCTTCGTTACCGCACTCCGCTCTGCATGGCGATCATCGACATCGATCACTTCAAGAACATCAATGACAACTACGGCCATATGGCGGGTGACAAGGCGTTGAAAGTGGTCGCCAAAGCGCTGCAGAGTGCACTGCGTGACACAGATTTCATCGCCCGTTTTGGTGGGGAAGAGTTCGTGGTGTTGCTGCCCAACATCAACCCGGACAAGTTCCAGAAGCCGCTGGAGACCCTGCGCCAGACCATCAAGAGCATCCCGTTCCGTTTTCGCGATGCCAAGGTGGAGATCACCATCTCCATCGGCGCAACCCTGTTCAAGGATGGGGACAACCCGTCAGATGTGTTTGAACGGGCGGACAAGGCGCTCTACCACTCCAAGCACACCGGTCGGGATCAAGTGACACTGGCCTGACAAGCGGCTAAAAAAACAGCGAACAGTCGTCGCCCTATTTCCCTCCACCCTCTGTTACCACTACTATCGATCTCAGGGGATGCAACATAGCGTCCCCTTTTCTCCCCAGGGAAAAACACAACGATAACAAGTGAGTAAAGGGGAACCTATGATTACGCACATCAATCCCGTTGGCAGCATGGATTTGCTGTCACAGCTCGAGGTGGATCGCCTCAAGCAGACTGCCTCCAGCGATATCTATCAACTGTTTCGCAACTGCTCGCTGGCAGTGCTCAATTCAGGTAGCCATACCGACAGCTCCAAGGAGATCCTGGAGCGCTTCAAATCGTTCGATATTCATGTGATCCGGCGCGAGCGCGGGGTCAAGCTGGAACTGTTCAATGCCCCCGAGCACGCCTTTGTCGATGGCGAGATCATTCGCGGCATTCAGGAGCACCTCTTCTCTGTGCTGCGCGACATTCTCTATGTCTCCAATCAGCTCGAATCGAACCGCCTGGTCAACCTCACCAATTCGACTCATATCTCCAACGTGGTGTTCGCCATCCTGCGCAACGCCAAGGTGATCCTGCCCGGCGCCGATCCCAACCTGATCGTCTGCTGGGGTGGCCACTCCATCAACGAGATCGAATACCAGTACACCCGCGCCGTGGGCAGCGAACTGGGCTTGCGCGAGCTGAACATCTGTACCGGCTGTGGCCCTGGCGCCATGGAGGGCCCGATGAAGGGGGCCGCCGTCGGCCATGCTAAACAGCGGGTAAGAAACGGCCGCTACATCGGCCTCACGGAGCCTTCCATCATCGCGGCCGAACCGCCCAACCCCATCGTCAACGAGCTGGTGATCCTGCCGGATATCGAGAAACGGCTGGAAGCCTTCGTGCGCCTCGGCCATGGCATCATCATCTTCCCGGGCGGGGTCGGCACCGCCGAAGAGCTGCTCTATCTGCTCGGCATCATGATGCATCCGGCCAACGAGCGGCAGCCGATGCCCATCATCCTGACCGGCCCGAAAGAGAGTGCCGACTACTTCCGTGCCATCGACGACTTCATCAAGGCGACCCTCGGTGAACCGGCGACCAAGCTCTACCGGATCATTGTCGGCGATGCACCGGAAGTGGCCCGGGTGATGAAAGAGGCGATGCCGAAAATCCGCGAATACCGCAAATCGGTCGGCGATGCCTACTCTTTCAACTGGTCCCTCAAGATTGAACCGGAGTTCCAACTCCCCTTCGAGCCGGATCACGCCAGCATGGCAAGTCTGGATCTGCACCGCAACCAGCCGCCCCAGTTGCTGGCAGCCAACCTGCGTCGTGCCTTCTCCGGTATCGTCGCCGGCAACGTCAAGGAAGGGGGCATTCGCGCCATCGAGAAGAAAGGCCCCTTCAAGCTGCACGGCGACAAGGAGCTGATGCACCTGATGGACAAGCTGCTGGAGAGTTTCGTCAAGCAGCAGCGGATGAAGCTGCCGGGCAGCCAGTATGTGCCCTGCTACGAAATCGTCCGCTAGGGTACAGATACATCATCGACAGAGGGGCGCATCGGCGCCCCTCTTTATTGGCTCAATGCCTTCCCGACCGCCATCAATCCCCCATAAGGCGAGCGGTTTGTTACAATGGGGCGTCCCGACAGCCAAGAGTGCCCCATGTCAACTATCCGGCCACACCTGCTCATCATCGATGCCCTCAACCTCATTCGCCGTCTGCACGCGGTACAGGCCCAGCAGGCACTGACCCCTGCCCAGGCGCTGGTTGCATCCCGCGCCAACCTTATCAATACCTGCCGCAAGCTGCTGGCCAATAGCGAGCCGACCCATGTCATTGCCGTGTTTGATGGCGAGGTGCATAGCTGGCGCAAAGAGGTCTATCCGGCCTACAAGGAGGGGCGAACTCCCATGCCCCCCGAACTGCGTGAAGGGCTGGCGACCCTGCAGGATGCCTTTTGGGAGTGCGGGGTCGATGCCCTGCTCTCCGAGACCGATGAAGCGGATGACCTTATCGCCACCCTCGCCTGCGGCATCGCCAGCCATGGCCATCAGGCGACCATCATCTCCACCGACAAGGGGTTCTGCCAACTGCTCTGCCCGCAGATCCGGGTGCGCGACTACTTCAACAAGCGCTGGCTGGATGCCGCCTTCGTCCAGCAGCAATATGGGGTAGCCCCTGCTCAGCTGGTCGACTTCTGGGCCCTGACCGGTATCAGCGGTTCCAATATCAAGGGGGTTCCGGGGATCGGCCCCAAGACCGCCACCCAACTGTTGCAGCAATATGGCAATCTGGCAGCCATGCTCGAAGCCTGTCAGCAAGAGGACGCCGCCAAGCCACTGCTCAAGCTGCGCCAGCATCAGGATGAGGCCCTGCTGGCCCAGCGGCTGGTGCGCTTGCAGCGGGATATTCCGCTGGGATTCAACCTGCGGGACATCCGCTACCCGCCCCAGCCGGACTAAAGTGCCGAACAAAAATGCAGGCAAGGGCGTGAACCATGACGAGACTCACCCTCGCTGTTGATAAAAGTGAGTAGAATGTAAAGGAATGTGGTTGGTTTGCTGAGTAAATGCTATAAAGCAGCCCCATCCTCCCCTATACCCTGGAAGTGGAACCCTCTCATGTCCAAAAGAAAAATTACCGTGATCCCCGGCGACGGCATTGGCCCCAGCATCATTGAATCAGCCATCCAGATCCTGACCCATGCGGGCTGTGACTTTGAGTACGAATACGCTGATGCGGGTCTGGTTGCCCTCGAGAAGCATGGCGAGCTGCTGCCCCAGGCTACCCTGGATCTGATTGAGAAGAACAAGGTGAGCCTGAAAGGGCCATTGACCACCCCGGTCGGCGGCGGTTTTACCTCCATCAACGTCTCCCTGCGCAAGAAATTCAACCTCTACGCCAACGTGCGTCCGGTCATCTCCTTCAAGGGCACCAGAAGCCGTTACGACAACATCGACATCATCACAGTGCGTGAAAACACCGAAGGGATGTACTCGGGAGCAGGTCAGAAGCGCAGCGATGACAACAAGAGTGCCGAGGCGATGAGCATCATCACCCGCGAAGGGGCCGAGCGCATCGTCAAGTTCGCCTTCGAGCTGGCCCGTCAGGAAGGGCGCAAGAAGGTCACCATCATCCACAAGGCGAACATCCTCAAGTCGACCTCCGGCCTGTTCCTCGAAGTGGCACGTGACATCGCCAGCCACTACCCGGATATCCAGAGCGAAGAGATGATCGTCGATGCCGCCTGCATGAACCTGGTGATGTACCCGGAGCGTTTCGATGTCATGGTCACCACCAACCTGTTCGGCGATATCCTTTCGGATCTTTGCGCCGGTCTGGTTGGCGGCCTTGGTATGGCGCCCGGCGCCAACATCGGCGATGGCGCCGCCATCTTCGAAGCGGTGCACGGCTCGGCACCGGATATCGCAGGCAAGAATATCGCCAACCCGACCTCGGTGATCCTAGCCTCCATCCAGATGCTGGAGTACCTCGGCATGCAGGATAAAGCAGAGCGGATCCGCGAAGCAGTACGAGCCACCATCGAATCCGGTGATCGGGTCACCCGCGATCTGGGTGGCACGGCTTCCACCAGCGAATTCACCCAGGCCATCATCGATCGTCTGTGAGTTAATTCATTGATTTTAAAAGGGAGCTTCTGCTCCCTTTTTTATATTTCCGAATCCTTTGCCACTCCCCGAACAGCAACTATGTTCAATAGAGAAGAAGAACAGGGAGTGTTTTTCATGAAGGGATACGGGTGCTATCTGGTTTCGGGTCTGATGCTGGTTTGTGGTACTGCCAGTGCTTTCGAGCAGGATCAACAGACCCAAACCGCCAAACTGCCACAGCAGGAAAAACGGACTGCCACCGAGGTATGGCGCTCGAGCCTGAATACCAACGACCTGCTCAAGGCACCCAAACCCCTGTCGTTTGGTATTGAAGTCTCCACCGACAACTTTGGTAATCAAAAGATCACCTCCTACCCGCAGCTTAATCTAACCCCGGAAAAGAGCGTCAGTCTGTCGGTTGAACGCTTCAGACCCAAGGTCAAGTTCAAGGCTGGCGGAATGAACACCGCCCTCAGGCTGAGAGGAGACGGGATAAAGATGCAATTCAATCCGGTCGACAAAACCATCCCGCTGCAGATAGAGATCAAGGTGACCGACGACGAATCCTCCCTGCGCCTCGATTACCGTTTCTGATATTTTCCGGCAGCCGAATAGCAAAAGGCCGACAGGTTTCCCTGTCGGCCTTGGTATTTATCGTACGGGCAGAACTGCTACATCACGCCTTGGGCTCGAGTTTGGAGACCCAGTACTTGTTATAAACATGCACGGTGATCTCTTCTCGATCGTGATAGAGCTGCTTGGCCTGGATCACGAACGCGTTGTCGATCTCCTTGAGCATCTCGCGCAACACTTCGATATTGTGTACCGACTCGGCATAACGCTTCTTCATCGGCAGCTTGAGGTTGAACATCGCCTCCTGGCAGTCACCCTCACGGAACCAGTCCGCAATCATGTGAACAACCCGCGCCGGTTTATCGACCATGTCGCACACCAGCCAGTAGGTGTTCTTCTTGCTCGGACGCCAGACGAAACCGTCATCCCGGATATGCTTGACCTGACCGGTATCCATCAGGGATTGGGCCATCATGCCGTTGTCAACCGCCGTCACCATCATGCCACGACGCACCAGCTGATAGGTCCAGCCACCCGGGCAGGCGCCCAGATCCACCGCCTTCATGCCTGAGCAGAGACGCACATCCCACTCTTCCCGCGGCACGAACACGTAAAACGCCTCCTCCAGCTTGAGGCTGGAGCGGCTCGGTGCATCGGCCGGGAAGCGCAGGCGCGGGATCCCCATGTGGAATCCGGAGTTGTTGAACGAGTAGGAGTAACCCAGCAAGACATGATCATTGGCCATGAAGAAGGCGTGGAACACCGGACGGTTTGGCGTCTCCTTCTTGGTCAGGATCTCGTTGCTGCGCAGCGCCTGACGAAGCGGCACGGTGAACTTGCGGCAGAAGGCCGACAGCTCTTTCGCTTCGTTGGTATCCGCGGTTTCGACCCGCAGATCGCCGCAAATGGTGTAGTCACTCACCGCCTCAAGGATCGGGGAGATCCTGTCCGCGACATCCAGATCCTTCAGCTCATGGGTGACCACCAGCATCTGGCGGATGAAGATGAGTTCCCGGAACGGCAGCTTGCGAGCCAGCAGGTCCGCCTGCTCCTCGTCATACAGTTCGAAGATCACATAACCGCTGTCGTCCTTGACCCGGGCGAAACCGTAGCACTGCATGTTACCGGCACGCTCGGTGATCTCTGCAGCCGCCTCTTTCTCAAAACCGGGGCGGCAATAAAGCAGCAGATTATTCATTTTTTCCTCCAAGACGACAGCCGGCCCAGCAGAGGGCCGCCCATCCCAACATAAAACAGAGGCCACCGGCCGGGGTAATCAATCCCAGCCCCTTGCTGCCAAGCAGCACCATGGCGTAAATACTGCCGGAAAATCCGATGATCCCCAGCACAAAAGCGGTGCCAGCCAGGTGGATCACCTTGCTGCGCACACCACACCAGCCCAGAACCAGCAGGGCCAATGCGTGAAAAAACTGATATTGCACGGCGGTATTGAATGCCGCCAGACGCTCGGGTGTAATGCCGGTCGCCGCCAATCCATGGGCGCCATAAGCCCCCAGCATGGTGGCCGTCAACCCGAAGAGACCGGCCAGTATCAGCCAATGTCGATGGATCTGCATCCTCACTCTCCCTCTCTCATCACGGCTGGCAATCAAACCAACCCTCTCGTGCTATCCATGTCGGGCCACAAAATGGCTGATGGCCGCCGCTGCATGCTGCATATTCTCCTGCTCACTCACGCCACTGGCTTTACGCGGTTTGAAACCATGATCACCATCGGTCAACCAATGGACCGATACGGCGGGTGAGAAGGGGAAATCGGCCAGTTCGGCGCGACTACCGAAGGTATCGCGCTCCCCCTGCAACAGCAGGGTTGGCACTGCAATATGCTTGAGTACCTCGCCTCGCCAGCTGTCGGGCTTGGCCGGAGGGTGGAAAGGATACCCGAGAATGAGCAATCCTGCAGCATTCATCTCACCCTCGCCTTCGCTATATAGTTCCGCCGCCATCCGCCCGCCCATCGACTTGCCCGCCAGAAACAGCCGTGGATGGGCAAACTCGCGGATCATGTCGCGCCAATGGGCTAGCAGCACAGGTGCTCTGTCCGGCGGGCGGCGCTTGCCATCCTGTGCACGCTTTGTCATGTAGGGAAAGTTGAAGCGCACCACTTCGATGTCGGGGCCAGCCAGCAGACGTGACAACTCGGTAAGAAAGGCATGATCCATCCCCGCGCCTGCCCCGTGGGCCAGCAAAATGCGAACGGGGGCATCAATTGCCCCCTCGCGGATTACATCAGGCATCGGCGAGCCTTGCCCTGCGACGCGCCTCTTCCTGCTCCACCAGCTCCAGCATCCAGTCGCGGAAGGCAACGATCTTGCCCTGATCCGACTGTTGCTCCTGACACACCAGATAGAAAGCATTTTTGCTCACCAGCACCTGCTCGAATGGGCAGATAAGGCGGCCGGCCTCAATCTCGGGTTGTGCCAGCACGCTGTGGCCAAGCGCCACCCCCTGGCCGTGGATCGCCGCCTGGATCACCATGGTGGAGTGGCTGAAGATGGGCCCCTGATTGACGTTGGGTGCATCGATATCGAGCTGGCGGAACCAGGCCTTCCAGTCGCGGCGGGAGGTATCGTGCAGCAGGGTATGAAGAGTCAAATCTTGCGGCGTACGCAACGGTTTGGGCCCGGTCAGCAGCAAGGGGGAACAGACCGGGATCAGGTATTCGGTATGCAGCTTGTCCGAGCGCAGACCCGGCCAGTTGCCGCGGCCGTAGTAGATGGCGACATCCACATCGTCGGTAAGCGACCCTTCATCGAGGTCGACCGCCTTGATCCGCACGTCGATATCGGGGTGGCGCTCGCTGAACTTGACCAGCCGCGGCACCAGCCACTGGATGGCGAAACTCGGCTGCAAACTGACAGTCAACGCCCCCTTGGCACTGCGGGCCAGCAGCTTGTCGGTCGCCTCAGAGATGGAGGCAAAGATGTCCTTGATATCCAGGAAATAGCCCTGCCCCTCTTCGGTCAGCAACAAGGAGCGATTTTTGCGGCGGAACAGCTTGATGCCAAGATACTCCTCCAGCGCCTTGATCTGGTGACTGATGGCAGCCTGAGTCACAAACAACTCTTCTGCTGCGCGGGTAAAGCTTAAGTGACGAGCCGCTGCTTCAAAGGCCTTGAGGGCATTGAGCGGGGGTAAACGACGAGACATGACACCAGCCGACGATGAGTTTTTCTAATGGGGCGCATTATAATTTGTCGGTTGCGGGTCGACCAGTGAATAAACATAATTCGCCCAGCAATCAGTCGTCATATGGCTCACATTTTCTACTACGTGTTGGTTTACATGTGTTTTTAGTGAGTCTTTCGACTGCGATTGTGGTGTTGTGTTTCTTCCTCTGCGGGAAGAGGGGCTCAAATCTCACCGGTTTGACCCAGTCTGTCATCTGAATGTGTTTGGCGCCTCCAGCTGGATGGCGCCTTTTTTCATCCCTTCTATACCTTGAACTGCCCCACCAGCTGCTGCTGCTTGTCCGCCAGCGCTGAGAGCTCGCGACCATTTTCGGCGGAGGTCGCCGCCTCGGCCCGAATGGTGTGGCTCACATCGCGAATGTTGCTGACGTTACGATTGATCTCGTCCGCCACCCGGCTCTGCTCCTGCGCCGCCCGGGCAATCTGCTCATTCATCTGATGGATGGTGGAGACTGACTGGATAATCTGCTCCAGTACCTGCACCGAGAGATCCACCTTGGCGAGGGTCTCGTCAGCCTGTCCATGACCATCGCGGATCGCCTTGACCACGGCGCCGGTACCGGATTGCAGTTGGCTGATCAGGGTCTGGATCTCGACGATGGCATTCTGGGTGCGACCCGCCAGATTGCGCACCTCATCGGCCACCACGGCAAAGCCACGGCCCTGCTCACCGGCCCGCGCCGCTTCAATAGCCGCATTCAGCGCCAGCAAGTTGGTCTGCTCGGCAATTCCCTGGATCACAATGAGGATGTCATTGATGTTGTCGCTGTTGGCGGAGAGTCGCTCCACCACCGGCTGGGCATCGTTGATGATGGTCATCAGCTTGCGCATCGCCTCCTGGGTGTCGGCAACGACATATTTGCCCTCTTGCGCCGCGGCATCAGTGGTGTTGGCAGCCGCCACCGCCGAGCCGGCATTACCGGAGACCTGCAACGCCGTAGCGCTCAGCTCTTCAAATGCCGTCGCCACCAGATCGATCTCCTGATACTGGGCCTGCATGCCGCTACTGGTGCGCTCGGCCACTTGCGCGGCTCGCTCGGCACTGTTGCGCGTACCGGAGACGGTATCAATCACCTGACTGATGGTGGATTGCAACTTGTTGAGGAAGCTGTTGAACCACTTGGCCAGCTCGCCGATCTCGTCTTGCCGCTGGATCTCGATACGCTGGGTCAAATCCCCCTCGCCGCTGGCGATATCCTTGAGACGGGCAACTACGGCGCGGATGGGTGCCACAATCTGGCGCGCCATCAACCAGATAAAACTCAGGGCCACCAGCGAGATCAGCACTCCGATCGACAGCTGCGAGACCACGCTGCGATTGGCCTCACTGGCCAGCTCATCTTGCAGTTGCTGGGCCGAGGCCAGTACTACGGCCCGTGGCAATTCAATGTAGATGCCCCATTTACGGTCGGTGCCACGCATGGATACCGGGACAAAGGTCTGCAACAGGGTGCCATCGCTGCTCCAGCGAGTCAGCTCCTGACCCTGACTGAGCCAGCCTTTCAGCTCGCTGGCCAGCCCCTGATACTTCTGATCCAACCCGCGCCCCATGATCACATCGAACTCATCGGCTCCCGCCACGCGCCCCTCGTGGCTGACCAGCAAGATTCTGCCCTTGCCGTCATAGAGCTCTTTGTCCATGGTACTGACCAGACTCTGCAAAGTGGCCAGCGAGATATCGACCCCGACCATCCCCAGCAAGGTCTCCTGCTCCAGCAGCGGGACCGTCACCGAGGTCATCAATATCTGTTTATCGCCCACATCGTCCAGATAGGGCTCCAGCAGGCAGAGGGCACGGGTGCGAATGCTGCAGCGATACCACTCGTTTTCGATTCCACCAGCCTCGGTCGGGCTCTCATCGGCCAGTACATCCTCATTCTGCACTTCCGGCTCTATCTTGCCGTTGTCATAGGCCCAGTAACTGGAAAAACGCCCCTTGTCGTTGGAACCCAGCGCCGTTGAGCCCTGATAGTTGCTGTCTTCCCCATCCAGCTGGTCAGGCTCGAACACCGCATAGACACCAAGCAGATTGGTCGATGAGGCAACGGCATCGTGCAGTTGCTGATTGACGGCGCTGCGCAGCGCCTCCGAATGGACAAAGTTCTCGGCCGCATTCTTGCGCTGGAACAACACGCTCTCCGCCAGCAAACTGGCGCGGAAATAGGCTTCATCGAGATAGCTGGTCACCTTGGCCGCCTGCTCCGAGCCCATCGCCTTCATCCAGTTTTCGGCAGACTGCTGCGCCTCGTGCATGGTGGCTTGCCGCACCTGCTGTTGCATCTTGTTCGCGTTGTAAATCGAAGAGGCAACCAGAGCGGCGGCTGTCACCAACAGACAGCAACCGGCGATCAGGGTAATCCGACCCTGGACAGAAAGAGCGCTCATGCCAATATTCCTACGTCATACAGATATGGATAGATTATCGACTTTATAAACAAAAACTTAACTCTCTCACAGCAAATCCAGCGAGAGTTGATTAACTTCACCCTCTTTTGGCAAACCCACCACCAAGCCCAGCAGGCGAACCGAACGCCCTTGCGCCCGCTGTAGCCCCTCTTTGAGCAGGGGAACGAACAAGGCTGGCTGATAGCCACCCTGACTGCGATAGACGGTGGTCTGGTGGAAGTCGGCAAACTTGAGTTTAATCCCCTGCCCCATCACCTGCTCGGCAGGGCACGCCAGCTGAAATCGCCGCTCAAGCTCCGGCAACAGTTGCTGCAAGACCGTCAGGCAGGCGGCTTCGTCACAAACATCGCTCGCCAGGGTGGTCTCCACCCCGATGGTTTTGCGGATCCGGTGCGCCTGCACCGGCTGTTCATCCAGCCCCCAGATCCGGGTCGTCAGCATCTCCCCCAGCTTGCCAAAACGGCTGCACAGTTCTTGTGCCGACAAGGCCCGCGCATCCTCACAGGTGTAGAGCCCCTGAGCCTCCAGCCGCTCGGCGGTCTTGCGCCCCACCCCGGGCAGTTTGCCAAGTGGCAACTGGCAGACAAATTCGGCCACTTCGTCGGGACGAATGACAAACAGACCATCAGGCTTGCGCTGCTCCGAGGCGAGCTTGGCGAGAAACTTGTTGGGGGCCACTCCGGCCGAGGCGGTCAATCCCAGTTCGGTGACGATGGCTTGCCGGATCTCTTGCGCCATCAGGGTGGCGCTGCCGCCACAGCAGCGACTGTGGGTCACATCGAGGTAAGCCTCATCCAGCGACAGCGGTTCAACCTGATCGGTATAGCGGAGGAAAATGGCCCTGAGCTGACGGGAGATATCCTTGTACACCGCCATTCGCCCAGGGATCAGTACCAGCGGCGGGCAGAGTTTTTTCGCCAGCGCGCTCGGCATGGCGGAGCGCACCCCGAACCGGCGCGCCACATAGTTGCAGGTCGAGATGACGCCGCGCCGCTCGGAGGCCCCACCGATGGCGAGCGGCACCTCCCGCAATGCGGGGTTATCTCGCATCTCCACCGCGGCAAAAAAGCAGTCCATGTCGATATGGATGATCTTGCGCATACCACTGTATAAATAAACAGACACGGTACCATCTTACCCCAAGGATAAGCACAGCTCTATCTCTCTCGTTACGGCTAAAATAGTAGACTCCAAGGAGACCTTTACTACCACAATGACAAGGAGCGTTCGGGATGAAATATCTTTGGCTGGGACTCTGTTTGCTACCGTTGACCGGCATCGGCAAGAACAACCCGACGGCAGAGTGCCGCTGGCTGTACGACCGGATTGAGATACTGGAACAGGCCATCAAGAAAGGGGACACACTCGGCACAAAGCAAGAGTTGTCACGCTGGCGTGAAGAGTTTCGCAAGAAGAAGTGCAAACAGTACGACTACTGAGCCGGACAAGATGGCGTGACCGACAACAGCAGATAACAAACGGGCCCCGATCAAGATGACCGGGGCCCGTTTTCAAAGCATGGCCAGCTGGATTCAGCAACAGAGTGCGCTCAAGGCAGCACCATAGGGTCAGCGACAGTGGCCGCTACCTCATCCCCGCACAGCACCCGAACCAGTTCGAGCGCAAACTCGATGGCGCTGCCCGGCCCCTGGCTGGTGATAAGGCGATGAGCCTCATCTCTGACTACCCGCTCATGTGACAGCTGCGATGCCGGTAGTCGGGACTGAAAGCCGGGATGACAGGTGACAATGGCACCATCCAGCAGAGCGTGATGTTGCAAGACCACCACAGGGGCGGCGCAGATGGCAGCGCGCCAGCGGCCAAGAGCGGCCTGCTCTTTGAGCAGATCGATGGCCAGCGGGGTATCGCGGATCACTTCGCTGCCGGGCAAACCGCCGGGCACCACGATGGCTTCAAAGTCCCGACGGGTCAGCTCGTCGATATGACAATCAGCCACCAGCTGTACCCCGCGCGATGCCTTCACCTGACGGGATCCGGCTGGACAACAAGAGGCCAGCACCACCTCGATGCTGGCACGCACCAGGGTATCGACAATCGCAACCGTCTCTATCTCTTCCGACCCGGGGGCCACCAGCACCAGTACACTCACGTTCGCCTCCTTGCAGCTTGCTCTGTCATGTAAAAGATCAGACGGCCTGACTCTTCTCTTTAATCGCCTGATAGAGACCCTGATTGACCGGTACGGCAATGCCATGCCGGGCAGCCTTGGCCAACAGGAAGCCGGTGATGGCCTCAATCTCGGTCTCGCGTCCCAGCTCCATATCCTGATGCATGGAGGAGTAATTGTCAGCGGTCAGCTCCACCACTGTCATCACCCGACGCTGCAACTCCTCTGCCGTGGTCGCAACTCCTTCGGCACACATCACATCCGCCACTTCCACGCAGATCTGCTGCAGGGCATCGGCAAAACGGGGGCCAGCCAGCTCGCCATTTTTCAGCTTGTAGAGGGCCGTCAGGGGATTGATGGCGCAGTTGATGGCCAGCTTTTGCCACTGGCGCGTCAATACCTGCTCATCCCAACCAGCCTGGCCCAGTGCCAACGCCAGCTCGTCCGCGAGCGCGGCATGGGCCTTGGCGGCATCGTTGATCGGGCCAAGCCAGGTTTCACCCTTGCCAGTATGACGGAAGACAAAATGACCGCACTGCATGGCGCCATGGCTGGTGACACCGGCAATCACCGGATTGTGCGGGAACATCTCGACCACCTGCTCGGCAATCCCCATCCCGTTGTGCAGCAGCACGATCGGCACGCCGGCATCGAGCTTACCCACCAGCGGTGTCAGTGCGGCAATCACCTGACTGGCCTTGGTCATCACCAGCAGACGCAGGATCTTGCCGGGTTTGCTGACAAATCCGCGCTCGATATTGAGCAGCTGGACATGCCCCTCCAGCGAGGTGAAATCGATCCCCGGATGGAGCGTGGACTTATGATGTTCGCGCAACAAGACACGGGTGGATTGACCACTCTGGGTCAGCAGGGAGGCAAAAACGCCGCCGAGGGCGCCACAACCCAACAGTGACCACTTCGGAGTAACGGGTGGAATAACGGGCTGTCGGGAATTTTTTAATCCGCTTGGCATGGTGTGACTCTGTCAGGGTAAGGGTTGCAATCCTCTCAACCTGTTACCGGGGATAAGTGAAGATGTCGCTGGTGGACACTAACGGGTCCACCCGTCCTGTGCGCAGGGGATTCTAGCAGAGCAACCCCATCAAAATCAGCAAATTTGCCCGTTTTCTGGTAGATTTGCCCCCCGATAACGCAACATGAGGAGCTCCGGCTATGCCGTCATTCGATATTGTCTCTGAAGTCAAAATGAACGAGGTGTTGAACGCAGTCGACAACGCCAATCGTGAACTGGCCACCCGTTTCGATTTTCGTGGGGTAGAAGCCAGCTTCGAGTTGAACAAGGAAGAGGTAAAGCTGGAAGCCGATGCCGATTTCCAGCTCAAGCAGATGGTCGAAATCCTGCGCGGTGCCCTGCTCAAGCGCAACATCGAAAACAGCTCCATGGAAGTAGGTGACTCCGTTCACTCCGGCAAACGCTTCCACCTGACCGTAAAATTCAAGCAGGGGATCGAGAAAGAGATCGCCAAGAAGCTGGTCAAGCTGATCAAGGACTCCAAAATCAAGGTACAGGTCGCCATCCAGGGTGATGAAGTACGTGTCACCGGCAAGAAGCGTGACGATCTGCAAGAAACCATGGCACTGGTCCGTGGCGCCGAACTGGGTCAACCGATGCAGTTCCAGAACTTCCGCGACTGATTTATCCACTCAGCCGTGGCGCACTTGATGACTCGCGCCACGCTATCTAAATCGCGGCCATAAAAAAACCGGAGCAGATGCTCCGGTTTTTTGTACCCCAAGTTTTATTAGAACTTGTAGGTAACAGAGAAGTAGTGGCTGAAGCCGGTAGACTTGAACGCGTCAGAGTTGTCGATACCGTAGATTTCGTTGAAGTACTTCAGACCGTAGCCAACGGCATAACGGTCGGAATGCCAGTAGATACCGTGGAAGGTTCCCAGACCATCAGAATGACTGGTTTCTTTCATGCCCCAGGTGTAATCCAGATAACCTTGGTAAGAGACGAAGCTGCCATTGGAGAAGGTATAGAAAGGTTTGAACCAGTTCATGGAGAACTGTTGGCCGTTCCAGCCTTCGCCTTGACCACTGAAGGTTTCGTTAGCATGACGCTTGTACAGGTTCATACCAACTTTGCCGAACCACGGCACCATAACGTCAGCACCCAGACCTACAAATGCATCATTCAGGCCTTGTACACCACCGATGTTAAACAGGGTGGCAACGTAAACTTCTTGCACCGGACCAAAAGAGAGGTCTTGGCCAGTCAATGCATCCAGAGATACACGCGGAGCAAACTTCATGAAGAGGTTTTCTTGCTTGTGCTTGTCGCTGTGCTTGGAGTCAAAAATATCGAAGTAATCGACGTAACCATACAGGTCAAAAATGCCTGAACGACCACCAAACTCCATCTCGAAATAAGTATCGTTGTAACCATCCGGACCATGGGGCTTCTGATCGATGGTGTGCATGATATTGAACTGCATCCACTTGTAGTCATTCTTGTGGATATCACCGCTGTAATCAGCAGCGAAGGCCGGGGTAGCGGCAGCAGCCAGCAGACCGGCAGCGATCAGAGTCTTGGTAAATTTGGCCATTTTATTGGTCTCTTGTGCGTTAGTTGAGGTTTTCCGTAGCCTGCCCACAAGGAGCGAGAGGGATTCTAATCAAATAAAATTGGGGGTGAAACAACTTCTCGGGAACTTTATCCGGAAGTGTGAATCTAATCACCCCCGATTCTACGCAAACGCTTGCTATTTGTCAGCCGTTGAGAGCAACTCACTCCCTTTTCTGGCGACAAGCACAATCAACAACAACACGGGCAAGCCCAATAAACTGGTTCCGACAAAGAAGGCACTGTAGCCAATCTGCTCCACAACCTGCCCGGAAAAACCGGCCAGCAACTTGGGTAGCAGCAACATTACCGAGCTGAACAGGGCGTACTGAGTGGCCGAAAATGCCACATTGGTCAGGCTGGAAAGATAGGTCACGAAGGCCGCGGTCGCGATACCGGCACTGAGGTTATCCAGCGAGATAATCAGCGTCAGCAGTTCCAGGTTGTGACCAACCTGATTGAGCAGGGCAAACAGCAGGTTGGTGCTGGCGGTGAGCAGCGCCCCCAAGAACAGGATGCGCAGCGTGCCGAAGCGCATCACCAGCACGCCCCCCAGCGCAGCGCCCACCAGCGTCATGATGACGCCAAACACCTTGGTAATGGTGGCAACCTCGGTCTTGCTGAACTGCATATCCACATAGAAGCTGTTGGACATCACCCCCATCACCACATCGGCAACCCGATAGCAGGCGATCAGAGCCAGGATCAGAAGCGCCGAGCTGCCATAGCGACGAAAGAAGTCAGCAAACGGACACCAGACCGCCTCATAGCCCCAGGCCCCCGCACTCGCCAGCAGCGCAGGCCACCCTTTTTCCAGGAGCTGCGCCTTGCGTTCGGCCTGTTGTTTGCACTGCTCGGCCAGATCGATATCCGGCTCGTGGCAAAACAGCGTGGTGATGACCCCGAGTGACATCAGACCTGCCATCACCAGATAGGTAATCTGCCAGCCACGATAGTCATAGCCGCTGTTGCTGCCAAACCAGGCTGCCAGCGCCAGCGCACCCGCGCCCGCCATGATCATCGCCAGTCGGTAACCGGTCATGTAGGAGGCAGCCATCGCCGCCTGCAGCCGCTCGGGGGCGGATTCGATGCGATAGGCATCGATAACGATATCCTGAGTCGCCGAGGCAAAGGCCACCAGCAGGGCAAACATCGCCAACTGAGCCAGCTCGGTCTTGGGATCGCAGAACGCCATGCCGACCAGCGCGGCGGCAATCAACAGCTGGGAGAAGAACATCCAGCTGCGGCGACGCCCCAGCAGCGTGGAGAGCAACGGCAGCGGCATGCGATCCACCAGCGGCGACCACAGCCATTTAAAGCCATAGGCGAGCGCCACCCAGCTCATATAGCCGATATCGGTCAGGCTGACATCGGCCTCGCGCAACCAGAATGAGAGGGTACCGAACACCAGCAGCAACGGCAGACCCGATGAAAACCCCATGGCAAAGAGAATAAACACCCGAAATTCGAGATAGACGGCGAGGGACTCTCTCCAGCTTGGTTTGCGGATCATGTTCAACTACCTGACGACTTTGGAAAAGTGCGTCATTTTGGCAGGTTGATGGCAGATAGCCAAGGCGAGCAAAGAGATAGGCAAAAGAAGTCCGGATAGAGAAAAGGCCCATCCCGAACGGGATGAGCCTTGTATTGTAACCTGACGAGGGCGAGTTGACGAACCGCGTCCGGTGAGAGTTACTTGCCCGCTTTCTTGTCGACTTTCTTGTCTGCCGGAGTTTCAGCCAGCAAGACCACCTTCTTCAGAATGATGGGACTGGTCGGCACATCGTTGGCGCGCAAAATGGGGCTGTAACCGGTCTGTACCTGAGCCAGTTTGTCCAGCACCTCCATCCCCTGAACCACCTGACCGAACACGGTATAACCCGCGGCGCCACCGGCGTTGAGGTTATTGTTGTCGACCAGATTGAAGTAGAACTGGCGAGTAGCGCTGTCGACCGCCTGGGTGCGGGCCATAGCGATGGAGCCACGCTTATTGGGCAGACCGCCACGCGACTCGTTGACCACAGGCTCATAAGTCGGCAACTGCTGGAACTGCTGGTTGTAACCCCCACCCTGCACCACGAAATCCTGGATCACCCGGTGGAAGATACTGCCGTCATAGCTGCCATCAGCCACGTAGCGCAGGAAGTTCTTCACCGTCTGGGGCGCCTGCTTGGACGCCAACTCCACCACGATATTGCCGTGGTTGGTCTCCATTCTGACTTTCGGGCCCGCGAACGCCAGCGGGGCGATCAGCATGGCCAGCAACCAGAGTTTTTTCATCATCAGACCCCTGCACCGTTCGGTTGACCTTTCAGGTAACCGCGCAGCGCATCATCCGCCATGATCTGCTGCAGCACGCTACCCAGTTGCAGGTTCAGTGTAGACTCCAGGTCGGCCATGCTTGGCTCGCTCGGGCTCTCCTTGCTGGAGGACATGTTGAACTGCTTGGTCAGACGGTTGCCCTGGAAATCGGCGATCACCTGCAGGCTGACGCGGGATTTGGTAACATAGGTAAAGGTCTTCTCTTCCACATTGACTGCGGCGTTGGAGATCACCAGCGTCAGGTTGGTGGTGCCACTGTTGCCCACTTCCAGACCCTGGCTGCGCAGCCCTTCGGCCAGCCGCTCGGCCATCAGCAGGTTGAGCGGACGCTCGCTGTTGACCAGCACGGGCGCTTTCTCTTTATGTTTGATGGAGAAGACGTAGGCAGCCTCACGCTTGTCCACCCCTTCCATGGTGATGCGATTGCCAGAGTAGTATTGCTGGTTGGCGGGGATCACCTGCGGATTGAGCAGCGCTGTCTCCGGCCAATGAGTGGCACACCCGCCCAGCATCAGGGCGGCCAGCAGCAAGAGTGACTTTTTCATCATGGTTTCCTTTGGCTTTAGCGTTTGATGGCTTTCAAAATAACGAATTTGCTGTTCGACGCAACGACTTGTGCGTTGGCAAACAAGCGCTTGAGTTTGTTGTGATAGTCCAGATGACGGTTGCCTACTATCCAGAGTTCACCCCCTTGAGGCAACACCCGGTGCGCATCGCTGAACATCTGCCAAGCGATATGATCGGTGATCGCCTGTAGCTGATGGAAAGGAGGGTTGCAGAGGATCCGATCCGCCGAGCCGACCGCCACCCCGTCGAGACAGTTATTGACCATAAAGCGGGCGCGCGGCAGTGCATCGGGCAGATTGTGCTCGACGTTGAGCTGTGCCGAGGCGACTGCCATATAGGATTCATCGATAAAGGTCACCTCCACCTCGCTGTCTTTGGCGAGCAGCGACAGACCCAGCACCCCGTTGCCACAGCCCAAATCGATCACCTTGCGGGCACTGTGGATGGGCAGGTTGTCCAGCATAAAGCGGGCTCCGATATCGAGACTGGTGCGCGAGAAGACATTGGCATGGTTGTGGATGAGCATGCCACTCCCCTCCAGCGGCCAGACAGTCGGGAAGGGGTTGGCCAGCGCGGGACGTTCTGCCTGCGGCTCGCAGTGAATGAGGCGCGCCTTCTTCCAGGCCAGCGAGGTACGGGTAGGCCCCAAATACTTCTCGAACAACTTGAGGGTGGAGGTATGAATATCCTTCGCCTTGCCGGCTGCGATAACGCGGGTTGCCGGTGTCACCACCGCACGCAATGCCAGCAGTTGCTGCTCCAGCAGTGCCTGATATTTGGAGACCTTGATCACTACCAACGCAGGGGCATCGGGCAGCGGCGCCAGCGCATCCTGCAAGCGGAGCCCGCCTGCATCCAGTCCGTTTTCGGCCAGATTGGCCAGGGTCGCCCGCTCACTGATGTAGGAGTCGGTGACGCAGCAGGGGGAGTGCGGATGCAGATAGGCGGCCAGCGCGCCAAAGCCATCATTCATGATGATGACGGGGCCCGCCTGCTCGAGGGGAGACTCCGCCAGGGTGTTGATCAGATATTCGTCAGCCGCATCCCAGGCTTGCAGGGTCTCCTGACTCTGGCGCGGATAGCGGTAGAGCGTGAGCTGGCAATGGGGAGTGTCGAGAAGGGTTTGCATAGGAAGAGTCCAACCTCGGCTTGATTCGTGTATACAGGCGCCAGGGGCGACGCAAAGTGGCGCTATTCTAGCGAGGAGCAGGAATTTCACCAGTTCGATGCGCATCAAGGGGGCAACTGACGGGTGATTTCCCTCTTACGGGGGCTTATTCCATCCCGCGACTGCCGATAGAATAGCCCGACATTCACTCTGGAAGCCGATCCGATGACCATCCAACAACTGATTGAAGCCAAGCTGACCGTAGCCCTCTCCCCCTCCGTGCTGGAGGTAATCAACGAGAGCCACATGCACCGTGTGGAACCGGGATCTGAGAGCCACTTCAAGGTGGTGATCGTCAGCGAGCAATTTGCAGGGCAGCGGCTGCTGGCCCGTCATCGTCAGGTCAATGCGGTGCTGGCCGACGAGCTGGCCGGTGCCGTTCATGCACTGGCACTGCATACCTACACCGAGACCGAGTGGCAGGAAAAAGGCCATGCCCCACGCACCCCGAGCTGCGTTGGCAAACCGTCACTCTCCTGAAACCGGTTGTACCACAGGATTCCCCTCGAGAACCTGCCAACAAAAATTAAACATATTTCCCCCATTGGCCCCGAAAAGGCTACATCCAAGGGGGTATATTTCGGCATCAAGGCTTTTTGTTGATAGTGGAGACAAAGGCAAATACCCCTATCGAGGTATCGAAATAAAAAAACCTTTAAAACCACTACTTACAAGGTGTCAGGGGCTTATTCATTGCAGGTTAATTTTGTGATGGCACGGGGATTTTGCCCATTTGGCATGGCAGAAAATGCACCTTAAGTGGTAAACTCAAGCGCTTTTGAGTGAGCCTGCATGTTGAATAATTGTTGAGCCTGCCCACCTGGCACAACCACAACATCGACTCATTCAACCACCCGTCGTGATGTATTTCTCGGCGCTAACCAACCTCTCCCGTAACGGTAGTGCAAGTAAGTATGATTACAATCAAAAGAGGACTGGACATCCCCGTGCTGGGTGCGCCAGAGCAAGTAATCTACGATGGCCCCGCCATCACCCGTGTTGCGACACTGGGCGAGGAGTTTGTGGGGATGCGACCTACTATGTTCGTCAAAGTAGGTGATCGCGTCATCAAAGGTCAGGATCTTTTTGAAGACAAGAAGAATCCGGGCGTTAAATTCACAGCTCCTGCCACCGGTGTGGTTTCAGAGATCAACCGTGGTGCCAAACGTGTTCTCCAGTCTGTGGTCATCGACCTGGACGGTTCCGATGAACAGGTGACGTTTGAGCATTTTGCCTCTGCCGAGCTGGCCAAGCTCGAGCGCAGCAAGGTGCAAGAGATCCTGGTCGCATCAGGTCAGTGGACTGCGTTGCGTACCCGTCCGTTCAGCAAAGTCCCCGCGGTAGCGTCTGCCCCGCGCGCCATCTTTGTGACTGCAATGGACACCAACCCGCTGGCAGCCGATGCCGAGCTGATTATCAAGGAACAGCCGCAGGCCTTCCTCGATGGTCTGGCCGTATTGACCCGCCTGACCGACGGCGCAGTCTACGTCTGTAAAGGCGAAGGCAGTCTGCCCCACTCTCCGCTGGCTCAGGTCAAGGAAGAGATCTTCGTTGGTCCGCACCCTGCCGGTCTGCCGGGTACCCATATCCACTTCCTGGATCCGGTCAGCAGCACCAAGGTGCAGTGGCACATCAACTATCAGGATGTGATTGCATTCGGCAAGCTGTTCACCACCGGTCAGATCTTCACTGACAAGGTGATCGCGCTGGCTGGCCCGAACGTGCTCAAGCCGCGTCTGCTGCGTACCCGTCTGGGCGCCTGCATCAGTCAGCTCACCAACAATGAGCTGCGTGCCGACGAAAACCGTATCATCTCCGGTTCTATCCTGAGTGGTGCCAAAGCCGAAGGTGTTCACGACTACCTGGGACGCTACCACAATCAGGTTTGCGTGCTGGGTGAAGGTCGCGAGAAAGAGTTCCTGGGCTGGATCAACCCCAGCGCCAACAAGTTCTCTATCACCCGTACCACCCTCTCTCATCTGATGAAGGGCAAGCTGATCAACTTCACCACCACTACCAACGGTAGTGACCGTTCCATGGTGCCTATCGGCAACTATGAGCGGGTGATGCCACTCGACATCCTGCCGACCCTGCTGCTGCGGGACATGGTCTCCGGCGATACCGACGGTGCGCAAGCACTGGGCTGCCTGGAGCTGGATGAGGAAGATTTGGCGCTCTGTACCTTTGTCTGCCCCGGCAAGACAGAGTACGGCCCGATCTTGCGTGAGTGCCTGACCAAGATTGAACTGGAAGGTTAAGCGATGAGTTTCAAGCAACTTCTTGAAAATATGGAACACCACTTCGAACCGGGTGGAAAGTACGCCAAGTACTATGCCCTGTTCGAAGCGGCGTACACCCTGTTCTACACCCCGGGTAGCGTTACCCGCAACGCCTCCCACGTTCGTGATGCGCTCGATCTGAAGCGCATGATGATCATGGTGTGGCTGGCCGTGTTCCCGGCCATGTTCTGGGGCATGTACAACGTTGGTAACCAGGCGATTGCCGCCATTGCCCACATGGGCTCGGCTGCTGGTGCCAGCAGCTGGCAATATGCCCTGGCTACCATGCTGGGCGCCTCCCTCGATCCGGCTGTAGCCGGTATCGGCAGCAAGATGCTGATCGGCGCCACCCACTTCTTCCCGATCTACATCACCGTCTTCTTTGTCGGTGGTTTCTGGGAAGTGCTGTTCGCCATGGTGCGCAAACACGAGATCAACGAAGGCTTCTTCGTAACCTCCATCCTGTTTGCCCTGATCGTGCCGCCCGAGCTGCCCCTGTGGCAAGCTGCGCTGGGTATCACCTTCGGTGTGGTGATGGCCAAAGAGGTGTTCGGTGGTACCGGCAAGAACTTCCTGAACCCGGCGCTGGCTGGTCGTGCGTTCCTGTTCTTCGCCTACCCGGGCCAGATTTCCGGTGACGCCGTATGGGTTGCCGTTGACGGCTTCTCCGGCGCGACTGCCCTGAGCCAGTGGGCCCAAGGCGGCCAGATGGCGCTGATCAACGGTGCAACCGGCCAGGCTATCAGCTGGATGGACGCTTTCCTGGGTAACCTGCCGGGTTCCATCGGTGAAGTCTCTACCCTGATGATTCTGCTGGGTGCCGCCATGATCGTCTACATGCGCATCGCCTCCTGGCGCATCATCGCCGGCGTGATGATCGGTATGATCGCCACCTCCCTGCTGTTCAACGTCATCGGTTCCGATACCAACCCCATGTTCAACATGCCGTGGCACTGGCATCTGGTACTGGGTGGCTTCGCCTTCGGTATGGCCTTCATGGCGACCGACCCTGTCTCCGCAGCCTTTACCAACAAAGGCAAGTGGTGGTATGGCGCCCTGATCGGCGTAATGGTCGTGCTGGTTCGCGTGGTCAACCCTGCGTTCCCGGAAGGCATGATGCTGGCCATTCTGTTTGCGAACCTGTTTGCTCCCCTGTTTGACCACTTCGTCGCTCAGGCAAACATCAAGCGGAGGATTGCTCGTGGCGTTTAATAAAGATTCAACCCTCGGCACCGTCAGCGTGGTCACCGGCCTCTGTCTGGCCTGTTCCATCGTGGTATCCGTTGCCGCTGTGGGCCTGCGTTCTACCCAGCAGGAAAACAAGGCGCTGGACAAGCAAAGCAACATTCTCGCCGTAGCCGGTGTGGATGTGAGCGAAGTGGCCAAGCGCGACCTGGCCAAACTGTACGGCGAGAAGATCGAAGCGCGTCTGGTGGATCTGGCGACCGGTGACTTTGTTGACGGCGATGCCGACAACTTCGACACCAAGCAGGCAGCCAAAGATCCGGCCCGCAGCATCCGTCTTGCCGCCGCTGACGACAAGGCCAGCCTGCGTCAGATCTCCAAGCAGATCCCGGTATTCTTCGCCAAGGATGCCGAAGGCAAGATCGACAGCATCATCCTGCCCATCTACGGTCAGGGTCTGTGGTCGACCATGTATGCCTTCGTCGCCGTTGCCGCTGATGGCCAGACCATCAAGGGCATCACCTACTATGACCACGGTGAAACACCGGGTCTGGGTGGCGAGATCGAAAACCCGGCCTGGCAGGCGCTGTTCAAGGACAAGAAACTGTTCGACCAGAATGGCATGCCGGCGCTGCGCGTCATCAAGGGCCATGCTCCGGCGGGCTCCGAGCACGAGATCGATGGTCTCTCCGGTGCCACTCTGACCGGTAACGGCGTACAGCATACCTTCGACTTCTGGATGGGTCCCAAGGGCTTCGGTCCTTTCCTGGCCAAGGTTCGTGCAGGAGAAATCAACAATGGCTGACAAGAGCGAAATGAAGAAGTTGCTGTTGACGCCTGTGCTGGGCAACAACCCCATCGCCTTGCAGGTGCTGGGTGTCTGTTCTGCACTGGCGGTTACCAGCCAGATGAAAACTGCGTTTGTAATGACCCTCGCGGTCATGGCGGTCACCGCCTTCTCAAACCTGTTCATCTCCCTGATCCGCAACCAGATCCCGAACAGCGTCCGGATCATCGTACAGATGGCGATCATCGCCTCACTGGTTATCGTGGTTGACCAGGTGCTCAAGGCGTATGCCTATGACATCTCCAAGCAACTGTCGGTCTTCGTGGGTCTGATCATCACCAACTGTATCGTAATGGGCCGCGCCGAAGCGTACGCCATGAAGAGTGCCCCGCTGCCCTCCTTCCTGGATGGTATCGGCAACGGTCTGGGCTATGGCGCCATTCTGCTGAGCGTCGCGACCGTGCGTGAACTGCTGGGCTCCGGCACCTGGTTCGGCATCGAGCTGCTGCCGCTGGTGAATAACGGTGGCTGGTATGTGCCCAACGGCCTGCTGCTGCTGCCGCCGAGTGCATTCTTCATCATTGGTCTGATCATTTGGGGCGTTCGCACCAAGGATCCCAAGCAGGTGGAGGCGAAGGATTAAGGTATGGAACACTATCTGAGTCTGTTGATTAAATCGATCTTCATCGAAAACTTGGCACTCTCCTTCTTCCTGGGGATGTGTACCTTCCTGGCGGTGTCCAAGAAAGTAAAGACCTCCATGGGTCTGGGTATTGCCGTTATTGTGGTGCAGACCATCGCGGTTCCTGCCAACAACCTGATCTACAACTACGTGCTTAAAGATGGCGCTCTGGTATCCGGTCTGGATCTGAGCTTCCTGAGCTTCATCACCTTCATCGGTGTGATTGCAGCACTGGTACAGATCCTGGAGATGGCGCTGGACAAGTACTTCCCGGCACTCTACAACGCGCTGGGTATCTTCCTGCCGCTCATCACCGTGAACTGCGCCATCTTCGGTGGCGTCTCCTTCATGGTGCAGCGTGACTACAACTTCATGGAGTCTGTGGTCTACGGTGTGGGTTCAGGGGCAGGCTGGATGCTGGCGATCGTTGCGCTGGCTGGTATCCGCGAGAAGATGAAGTATTCCGATGTTCCGGAAGGCCTGCGCGGTCTGGGCATCACCTTCATCACCGCCGGTCTGATGGCGCTGGGCTTCATGTCCTTCTCTGGTATCTCCCTGTAATCGGCTTTCCTGCAATCAGAAAGGAACGATAGATGGAAATTATTTTGGGTGTGGTCATGTTTACCGTGATCCTGCTGGCACTGGTGGCAGTCATTCTGTTCGCCAAGTCCAAGCTGGTGACCGCGGGCGACGTGACAATCAGCATCAATGGTGACCCGGCCAAGGCTGTGACCAGCCCGGCCGGTGGCAAGCTGCTCGGCGTGCTGGCTGGCAGCGGTATCTTCGTCTCCTCCGCCTGTGGCGGCGGTGGCTCATGCGGCCAGTGCAAGGTACGGGTGAAATCCGGTGGCGGCGACATTCTGCCGACCGAACTGGATCACATCAGCAAGGGCGAAGCCCGTCATGGCGAGCGCCTGGCCTGTCAGGTTACCGTTCGCTCCGACATGGATATCGAACTGCCGGAAGAGATCTTCGGGGTGAAGAAGTGGGAATGTACTGTTATCTCCAACGATAACAAGGCCACCTTCATCAAGGAGCTCAAGCTGCAGATCCCCGATGGCGAGAGCGTACCGTTCCGCGCCGGTGGTTATATCCAGATTGAAGCCCCGGCTCACCACGTGCACTACAAGAACTTCGATATTCCCGAGGAGTATCGCGGTGACTGGGATCGCTTCAAGATCTTTGAGCTGGAGTCCAAGGTCGATGAGCCAATCATCCGTGCCTACTCCATGGCCAACTATCCGGAAGAGTTCGGCATCATCATGCTGAACGTGCGTATCGCGACCCCGCCCCCGAGCAACTGGACTGCCCCTCCGGGACAGATGTCCTCCTACATCTTCAGCCTGAAGGCTGGCGACAAGGTGACTATCTCCGGTCCGTTCGGTGAGTTCTTCGCCAAGGACACCGATGCCGAAATGGTATTCATCGGTGGTGGTGCAGGTATGGCGCCGATGCGTTCCCATATCTTCGACCAGCTGCGTCGCCTGAAGTCCAAGCGCAAGATGAGCTTCTGGTACGGTGCCCGTTCCAAGCGCGAAATGTTCTATGTCGAAGACTTTGACATGCTCGCCGCCGAGAACGAGAACTTCACCTGGAACGTCGCCCTGTCTGATCCGCAACCGGAAGACAACTGGGACGGCTACACCGGCTTCATCCACAACGTGCTCTACGAGAACTATCTCAAGAACCACGAAGCTCCGGAAGATTGCGAGTTCTACATGTGTGGACCTCCGGTGATGAACGCTGCCGTCATCAACATGCTCAAAGACTTGGGCGTTGAAGACGAAAACATCCTGTTGGATGACTTTGGTGGTTAATCCATGCACAGTGTTGTAAAGACCTGGCTAGCCTTCGGGCTAGCCTTTTTCTTGACTGGGTGCGGTCAGGAGACGGTCCAATCCAAACCGGAGATCCACATCACCGGCAGCACCATGGGCACTTATTACTCCATCAAGGTGGCGGACAGCGCCATCAGCGATCCGGCCAAGCTTCAAGCTGAGGTGGATGTGTTGCTGGAGCGGGTCAACGATCAGATGTCGACCTATCGCCCCGATTCCGAACTGTCGCGCTTCAACCAGAGCCGTGACAACAAACCGGTAGTGGTCTCCCGCGATACCGCACGGGTCGTCACAGAGGCCATTCACATTGGCCGTGAGAGCCAGGGGGCGCTGGACGTCACCGTTGGCCCCTTGGTCAATCTGTGGGGCTTTGGCCCGGACAAGAAGCCGACCAAGGTCCCTTCCGACGAGCTGATCACCCAGACTCGCCAGAAGACCGGTCTGGGCAACCTGCACGTCATCACCTCGGTGGATGCCGACACCCTGCAAAAAGACATTCCCGACCTCTACGTTGATCTCTCCGCCATCGCCAAGGGTTTTGGTGTGGACAAGGTAGCCGAGTATCTGGAGTCACTGGGTGCGCGCAACTATCTGGTGGAGATTGGTGGCGAGCTGCGGATCAATGGTGTCAACGGCAAGGGTCACCCCTGGCGCGTCGCCATCGAGAAGCCCACCGCAGGCACCGGCACGGTGCAAGAGGTGATCGTGCCCGGTGACAACGGGGTGGCCACCTCCGGCGATTACCGCAACTACTATGAACTGGATGGTCAGCGCTTCTCACACACCATAGATCCGCGCAGCGGCAAGCCGATCCAGCACCGTCTGGTATCGGTCACCGTGATCCACCCCTCCTGCATGACCGCAGACGGGTTGGCCACCGTGTTTATGGTGATGGGGACCGAGAAGAGCCTGGCCTATGCCAACGAGCGCGGCCTGGCGATCTTCGTGATCACCAAGACGGACAACGGCTTTGAAGAGGCTTACTCCGATGCCTTCAAGCCCTATCTGGTCAAGAAGTAAGAGGTAGAGATGCAGATTTTTCTGATCACCTTCGGGGTATTCATGCTGGTGATAGCCGCCATGGCTATCGGTTACATCTTCCAGAAGAAGACCATCTCCGGCTCCTGTGGCGGTCTGGGTAGTGTCGGCATCGAGAAAGAGTGCGATTGCCCGGAACCCTGTGACAACCGCAAGAAGAAGATGGCCAAGGAAGAGGCCCGTCGCAAGATGCTGGAAGAGAACCGCATCATCTGATGACTCTGGTTTTTCGGTAAACAAAAGCGCGCCATCGGCGCGCTTTTTACTGGCCGTTATCTTGCGTTAACGGTCAGGGCTGACGTTCGATATAGAGGATCACCTCGCCAAGATGGATACCGAACTTGCTGATCTCGGCACGATTGATCAGACGCTCTTCGTCCAACAGGTACATCCAGTCATCGAAGCTCACCCGCACCACCTCGCCATCCGGCAGCGCCAGATCGAGCTGATAACGCCAGTTGAGGGCGAACCCTTCGCTTTTACCCACCGCCTCTCCCACCACATCGGAAGCAGTACCTCGCCAGTGACCGTCAACCCCCTTGCTCAGATACCAGGTACGGGTCTGCTGGCGGCCATCATCAAAGTAGAACTGCTCGAACAGCTCTCCCTTGCCATCCTTCCAACAACCCACCATCTCGACCCGAAAGCGACTGGTCACTTCGCCGCTGCGGTCGGTTACCAAGCCGTGAGCCACTAATTTACCGTTGAAGAAACGGGCGAGATCCCAGTTTGGCCCCTGCCCCCGATAGTCATCGAGACTGGCACCACAGCCACTCAGCAGCAAAAAGGGGAGCAACAGCAACCAGCGGTATGCACGATAGAAAGGCATCAGAGACTCCATGTTCAGGGTTGGCCACGCAGGCGGCGGGTCAGGGCAGGATCGCGGCTGTTGTCAGCCAGCCAGATGGCGAGAAAAGCGGCCGAGAATTGCGGATCGGCCAGAGTGCCGAGGGGTTTTTCCTGCCACCAGAAGTGGCCTGCCCCGCCCTTGTCGACATAGAAGGTGAGCTTGTCGCCTGCCTGCACATCGGGCCAGAGTGCAGCGAGCTGGCCGAGCCAGCGCTGACGTTCGGCGTCGGAGCCAAGACCGAGTCGCTGCCACTCGGCGGCAGTGGCGCTCAACAGATCTTCCCGCTCGATGGATCTGGCATAGGTGAGGGTCAGGGCCTGCGGATAGTGACCGGGCTGATAGCGCCCGCTCACACTGTAGAGGGTGGCATCGTAGAGCTTGAACCAGAGCCAGTTCATCTCCCCCTGCCCGACCGGGCGCAGCTGCTGCCAGGGGGCGGCAGAAGCCTGCACTGCGGTTGCAGCCAAGAGCGTAAACGCCAGCAGTAGCGGGTTAATTCCACCCCATATGCCAGTGGTTGGGGTCTTCCAGTTCATGCCAGTCCATCTCCTGTTCTTGCAGGGTGTTGATATCCTGCATCACCACCTGCACCAGCCGACCTTGCGCATCCCGCTGGCAGGCAACCACCAGATAGAAGCGATCAGTGAGCTCATGCTGGCTCTCTTTGGTCCATTTGGAAAAAAGCAACGAGTCGGTCGAAAAGGTGTTTGTCATGACTCACCCTCCAGCTTGACCATTACCCACAGGAGTACGGGTAACCACCACATCCAGATCACTGCCAGCAGCGCCGTGCTGATCCAGATGCCCCAGGGTAAGTTTACTGCCCCCATGGCGGCCCCCGCCACATAGGAGGAAGCACCGCCAAATACGCCAAACAGCGCCTGCTGCCAGCGAGGCAAGCGCAACAGCCAGCGCAATCCATGGGAGAGGGTGAGAGCAAAACCAAGCCAGAGCAGCACCAGCCAGAGGGGAAAACCGGAAGGAAACCGGAACAGGCCGAGCTGCCAGAGCAGGACATCCAGCAGACAGCCGACGACCGCGATGGGAAGCAGCCGCCAGTCACGCTGGCGGCTGGGTGAGAAGAGAAAGTGCAGCAGCAAGATTGCCAGCAGCGGGCCCGGCTGCTGCCACTTCACCGCCAGCAACCAGTAGAGGTTGAACCCCAGCAGGTGAGCCCACTGCCACATGGTCAGTGACCGCTTACTGGCACATCACCCGACCAGCCAGCGGGCCCCGGCTTGGCGGCCTCCAGCTGCACCAGACTGATGGTGCGCTCCCAGAATCCCCCCTCGCAATAGGCAAAGTAGAAGTGCCACAGCCGGATGAAATCCTGGCTGTAACCGAGCTTGGGCAGCTCGGGAGCCAGCGCCAGAAACCGCTCGCACCAGTGAGCCAGGGTGCGGGCATAGTGATGGCCGTGATCATGCAACCGCACCAGCTGCATGTCAGTCTCCCGCGCCAGCAACCCCGCCATCTGGGAGACGCTGGGCAGGCAGCCACCGGGGAAGATGTAGCGCTGGATAAAATCGACCCCGCGCAGATACTGGGCGTGGCGCTGATCGGCGATGGTGATGGCCTGAATGAGCAGACGGCCACCGGGTTTGAGCAGCCGCGACAGCTGGCGGAAATAGTCGGGCAGGAAAGCGTGCCCCACCGCCTCGATCATCTCGATGGAGACCAGCTTGTCATAGGTGCCCTCCAGCTTGCGGTAATCCTCCAGCAGCAAGGTGATGCGATCCCCCAGCCCCTCCCGCGCAATCCACTCCTTGGCATAGTCATGCTGGGCCCGGGAGATGGTAGTGGTCGTCACCCGGCAGCCATAGTGGCGGGCGGCATAGACGGCGAGGCCACCCCAGCCGGTGCCGATCTCCAACAGATGATCGTCAGGGCCCAGCTCCAACCGCTCGCAGATGGTACGCAGCTTGGCCTGCTGCCCCTCTTCGAGAGTGGCCTCGGCGCTCGGATAGATAGCGCTCGAGTACTGCATATGGCTGTCGAGAAACCCCTGATAGAGGGTATTGCCGAGATCGTAGTGGGCGGCGATGTTGGAGCGCGAACCGGTCAGGGTATTGCGGTTGAGCCAGTGGCGCACCTTGTTGAACGGGAAACTGAGCCAGCCGAGGCGCCGCTCGAGGGAGTCAAGCAGGGTCAGGTTGCGGGCCAGCAGCCGCACCAGCGCCACCGGATCCGGGCTGGTCCAGAGCCCCTCCACCCAGGTTTCTCCGGCGGCAATGCTTCCCCCCAGCAACAGGCGACGATAGAAGGCAGGATCCTGCACCACCAGTTCGGCATGCAGATCGGTAACCGCGACGCCAAAGCTGTGGCGCTCACCGCCATCCCACAGCAGCAGCTGGCCATGTTCCAGGCGACCCAGCAGATTGAGCAGCAGTTGTCTTGCCCCCTTGTCGATGAAAGAGGCAGAGAGGGTTGATTGAGCAAGTTCCATTAGCGGCTCTCCGGATGGGTAAAAATCGGGGTTCGTTTGATAAATAGACGCAGGGCCTGCCAGTAGATCCCGAGCAGCACCTTCATGGTCATCCAGGGCCAGCGGGCCAGCAGGGCCACCAGCCCCTTGCGCGACAAGGGTTGGCGAGTGAGCGCCAGGGTTGCGTCAAACAGCTTGGCTTCACCGGATACGGGATGACTCTCGATGTGGATCAGTGTCTCCTGCGCGGGCGGTCTGATCCGCCAGTGATAGCGCATCGCCAGCCCCATAAAGGGGGAGACGTGAAAATCCTTGTCATGGGGCGCCAGCGCCGCCAAATCCAGCAGGTAGTAGTGACGCTCATTCCAGGGGGTGTTCGACACCTCTGCCAGCAGATAGCGTGCCTCGCCCTGCCGGTAGCAGAAGTAGAAGTTGACCGGGCTGAAGTAGAAGCCCAGACAGCGCACATTGCCGAGCAGCAGTACCCGCCCCTCGGGCTCGGCATCGCCACCCAGCTCGCTCACCTTCTGCCACACCGCCTGCTTGAGGCTCCCCTCACTCCCCTTGAGATAGTCACGGCGGTGAAACGAGAGCAGCCCAGCCCGCTCCACACCGAACCAGCGCCCCTGATCGAGCTGCGGCAGCTCGTCGAGATCCAGTCCCAGCATAAAAAGGCTGTAGGAGAAGGTGTGAGCCCGCGGCGCAAAACGGCGGTGGCGCACCGAACCCTGCCAGATGGCGCTGGTGACACCGGCCAGTTCGTTGGCCCCCTCATGTTCGGTGGCCACAGTGGCGCCGTTCATAGCTCGGCTCCGAAGCGCCTGGCGACATCCAGCGCGCTGCGTACCCCATCCTCATGGAAGCCGTTGTACCAGTAGGCGCCGCAGAAGTGGGTGTGCTGTTGGCCGCAGATCTCCGCACGTCGCTGCTGGGCGGCGATGGAGGCCTGATTGAACACCGGATGGTGGTAGACGAAGCGGCGCAACACCTTGCTCTCATCCACCTTGCCCTTGGGGTTGAGGCTGACGCAGAAGGGCTCCGGCGAGTTAACCCCCTGCAGGATGTTCATGTTGTAGCTCACCAGTGGCCGCGCCTCGTCATTGCCATCGAGCTGATAGTTCCAGCTGGCCCATGCCTTGCGACGAGTGGGCAGGCAGCGCGCATCGGTATGGAGCCAGACATCGTTGGCCTGATAGGGCATGTCGCCGAGGATGGCCTGCTCCCGCTCGCCGGGATCCGCCAGCAGCGCCAGCGCCTGATCGCTGTGGCAGGCGAAGATCACCTCGTCAAACCGCTCCTCACCGTAACTGCTCAGGATCACCACGCCGTCCGCGTCCCGCCGTACGCTCTGCACCGGACAGGCGAGGCGGATCTGCGACTGCCAACCCGCGGTAAGGGGGCCGATATATTCCCGCGAGCCACCCGGGATCACGTACCACTGGGGGCGATTGGCCACATCCAGCAGGCCATGGTTGGCAAAAAAGCGCAGGAAGAAGCCAAGGGGGAAGGCGCGCATATCGGCCAGAGTCGATGACCAGATCGCCGCTCCCATCGGCAAGATGTAGTGGCGGGCGAAGTAGTCACTAAACTCCCCCGCCAGCAGAAAGTCTCCCAGGGTCAGCTCGGGGCCAGCACCCTGATGTTGACCATCTGCCAGCCAGGCCCGAGCCTCCCGGTTGAACCGCAAAATCTCGGCGACAAAGCCGTAGAAACGGGGGCTCAACAGATTGCTGCGCTGGGCAAACAGGGTATCGAGGTTATGGCCGTTATACTCCAGCCCCTCCGGGCTCTTTACCGAGAAGCTCATCTCGGCCGGTTGGCGCGCCATGCCGATCCGCGCCAGCAACTTCAAGAAGTTGGGATAGGTGCGATCGTTGAAGACGATAAAGCCGGTGTCGATGGCATAGCTGCGGCCAGCCTGATTCACATCGACGGTCGCAGTATGGCCGCCCAGAGTCGGCGCCGCCTCGAACAGGGTTATGTCATGGAGTTTGTGGAGCAGAAAACCGGCGGTGAGCCCCGAGATCCCTGAACCGACGATGGCGATATTTTTCTTCATGAATGGCTTCCTTTCGATACGAGTGCGCGGCCAAGGCGCAGCCAGAGCCCCACCGGCAGCGCACCAAGCAGGCGCAGCAACCAGATGAAACGGCGGGGAAAGTGGATCTGGTGACGACCGGTGGTCAGCCCGTCCATGATGGCGCGGGAGGCCTCTTCCACCGTCACCAGACAGGGCATGGGAAAATCATTTTTGGCGGTGAGCGGCGTCTGGACAAAGCCGGGGCGGATCAGGGTTACTCCGATCCCTTTGCTGGCCAAATCGAGGCGCAAGGTATCCGCCAGATAGTCGAGGGCTGCCTTGGAAGCGCCATAAGCCTCGGCCCGCGGCAGCGGCAGCCAGCTCACCGACGAGCTGACGATGGCAAGGCGCGATCCCGCCCCGAGCAGCGGCAAGAAGGCGGCCAGTGCATGACCGGTGGCGGTCAGATTGGTGTCGATCACCCGGGCAAACAGCTCGCTGTCAAACCCCTCCGCCACATCCATGTACTCGCAGTTGCCTGCGTTGAGGATCAGCAGATCAAGGGATGGCAGCGTAGCAGCCACCCCGCTCATTGCGGCCAGATCCCGGGCATCGAACTGCAGCGGCGTGACGCCATCCAGCCCCAGCGCCTGCAGCCGTTCGCCATCGCGGCCACAGCCCCACACCTGCCAGCCTGCCCGCCGGTAATCCAGTGCCAGTTGACGACCGATGCCGGAGGTCGCGCCTGTAATAAGCACCCGGCCGCTCATGCGCCAAGCCTCATCTTGATAGTGCGCACGACGGGCCCAAGCAGCGGCAACTGCTCGTAGAGCATGGCGCCCAGGTCAAAATAGTCCCGGTGCTGGCACACCTTGCCCGCCTCGTCGAATTCGAGGCGGGTGGCCCCCTCCACCGTCACCGGCTCACCACCACGCAATCTGGGGTGAGAGAAGGTCATGGTCCAGCCGAGCCAGGCCTGCTGCCCTTGTTGCTGCTGACTGGTGATGACGAAACGGCAGTAGGCGAGGCGCTGATAGAGGGCGGCAAAATAGTCGCCAAGGGCCGCCAGCCCCTCGATACGGTGGGCCGGATCGGTAAAGACCACCTGTTCGGCATAGACCTCGGGCAAGCGGTGCAACTGCTGTCTGTCCAGTTGCTGATAGAGGCCAATAAAGCGGGCCAGCGGCTCGTTCATCCTATTTCTCCAGAGAGCGAAACATCTCGATGGCTCTCACCCGGGCAACGGCGTGATCCACCATGGGTGCCGGATAATCCTGTCGCCCCTTGAGTCGCAGCCAGTCGTGGGGCTGATGCACATAAGCGGCGGGAATATCGGCCAGTTCAGTTACCCAGGTACGGATAAACTCCCCTTGTGGATCAAATCGTTGCCCCTGAGTGGTGGGGTTGAATACCCGAAAATAGGGCGCTGCGTCGGCGCCGGTGCCCGCAGCCCACTGCCAGCCGCCGTTGTTGGCCGCCAGATCCCCGTCGATGAGTCGACTCATGAAGTAATCCTCCCCGAGCCGCCAGTGGATATGGAGATCCTTGGTAAGAAAACTCGCCACTATCATCCGCAGCCGGTTGTGCATCCAGCCGGTAGCGTTGAGGCAGCGCATCGCCGCATCGACGATGGGGTAGCCGGTACGCCCCTCGCACCAAGCGGCGAAGGCATCCGGATCCCAGCTCCACGGCAAGGCCGCCGTCTCTGGTTTGAAGGGGCGATTCATGGAGAGGGTCGGGATTAGCACCAGCAGGTGGCGATAGAACTCACGCCAAATGAGCTCATTGAGCCAGACAAAGCCGGGCTGGGCTTTCGACTGGGGTCGATAGCCCAGCCGCTGCTGGAGCGCCGCCACGCACTGACGCGGGCTGATGATGCCCGCCGCCAGATAGGGGGAGAGCACGGACGTGCCTGCGATGGCAGGAAAATCCCGGGTCTCGCCATAGTCGAGCACCGCCTGCTCCAGAAAATCGTTCAAACGGCGCCGGGCTTCCGCCTCCCCCACCAGCCAGCGTGGATCAGGCGTCAGCTCGCCGAGCGCTGCATCAACCCACTCCCGCTCGGCCAGCGGCTGCCACGGCAACGACTCGCCACGCGGTGTCGGCGCCCGATGAATGACAAACCCCTCTTCATCGAGGGCCTTGAGCCAGGCTCGGCTGAAGGGGGTGAACACCTTGAACATCTCACCCGAGCCGGTCAGCACCCGCCCCGGCGGCAATACGCAACAGCCGTTGAACCAGTGACAGCTCACCGCCTGCTCAGCCAGCGCGGCGCTGACGGCATGGTCGCGACGCTGCTCATCGATCTCGATAGCCTGATTGGCATAGAGCTGGGTCACACCCTGCTCGCGGCAGAGGTTTGCCAACGCAGCGGGCGCCTCGGCAAAGGTCTCCACTCGCAGCAGATGGAGCGGGATGCCGAGCACCGCCAGCTCGCGGCCCAACTCATCCACCTGCGCCAACATAAAGCGCTGACGGATGGGGGCCATTTTGTGCTGCCGCCACTGGGTAGGAGAGATGATAAAGAGCGCGGCGACCGGTCCATCACCGGCGCAGGCATGCCGCAGCGCCGGGTTGTCGGCAAGGCGCAGATCGTTGCGAAACCAGACCAGTTTCATGATTTTTTCCTCCCGCGTCCGCTGGCGCCAGCCGCAGCAGGTGCGTTCGCCATCAGCTCGGCAAGGCTCGCCTGCCAGCCGTGTGCTTTCAGCCACTCATCGTCGTAGAGACGACCCAGTTCGCCAAACAGGCGCGTGCCTGCGGGCCACTCGGCGGCCAGCTCCTGTTTGCCAAGCCCTGCCCCCAGCAATACCAGCCAGGGGGTAACGGCACGCCCCTCCAGCAGGCTGGCATGGCGCGGCTCGACCGCCCCCAGCAGTTGCACCTCATAACCCTGACCGATCAACTCGTAGGCGGCCCAGACCAGATCGAGGGGGCCGACTTGCCCCCAACTCGCCAGCGTGATCGGCACGCCCTTCTCCTGCTCGATCAGGTGGCGGGCGAAGCGGGTATGGAGCCAGCCCAGCCACACCTGTTGCAGCAGCTCGCCATCGGGCCGTTCACGCCACAGCCCCAGCAGCCGCTCCACCAGCGGTTGCAGTACCCGGCTGCGCACCAGCTCGAACGGGTAGCTCGCCAGCAGGTCGTTAAGCTCGGACTCCGCCTTGCGCTGGTTGAAGGCAATCAGCGCCTGACTGAACTGCTCCAGGGTTTGCTGCCAGTGATCGCTCACCGGCTCAGAATGGGGTTCGCTCAGGAGCCCCTTCACCTGCCCGATACTCACTCCCCGCTCCAGCCAGCTCAGGATCTCGCCGATCTGGCGAATATCCTGCTCGCTGTAGAGGCGGTGGCCCTTTTCGGTGCGGGCCGGTTGCACCAGACCGTAGCGGCGCTGCCAGGCACGCAGGGTCACGGCGTTGACGCCGGTGAGGCGGGAGACCTCGCGAATGGGGTAGATCCCCTCATCAGCGAGAGGAGCAACTTCTTGCGATAAATCAGACATGACAACGTCCATCAAACAGAGGGGTAAGGCTCCCCGGCGCAAACCATGCGCCGGGGCAACAGAACGGATTCAGAGCCCGTAACGCAGTTTTAGCGTGTTGGGATGAAGGTCGAGATAGACCTGCTCGACCGCACAAAACAGAATTCTCAGAGCCCGTAGCGCAATTTGAGCGTATCGGGGTGCGGATTGAGATAAACCTGCTCGGCAAGATAGGGATTGGGGTACTCGCGCAGGTAGTGGCGGATCAGGGTCAGCGGCACCAGCAAAGGGAAGATGCCGGTGCGGTACTTGTCGATGGTATCGGCAAGCTCCTGCTTCTGGGCCGGGGTCAGCACCCGCTTGAAGTAGCCCTGCAGGTGCATCAGCACATTGGTGTGGCTGCGACGGTTGGCCCGCAGGGTCAGCGCGGTCATCAATCCCTTGATGTAGTTTTCGGCCACCTCCTGCAAATTGGTGGACTTGCCCAGATTGCCAAGCAGCTTGCCGAGCGCCCGGTAGTGGGTGGTGGCGTGGGAGAGCACCAGATACTTGTAGCGGGAGTGGAAGCGGATCAGCGCAGAGGCGGTAATACCGCGGGCGCAGAGTTGCTGCCAGTCGTGGTAGGCGAAGACCCGCAGCACGAAGTTCTCCCGCAGGATGGGGTCGCACAGGCGGCCATCTTCCTCTACCGGCAGCAGGGGGTTGGCCTCCATCAACGCCTTGGCAAAGAGGCCAATCCCCTCCTTGGCACTCCCCTCGTTGTTGGCGCCATAGACCTTGACCCGCTCCATGCCACAGCTGGGGGATTTGGCACAGAGGATATAGCCGGAGATAAAGTCGAGCTGACGGGCTTTCTGCTCGCTGAAGGCGATCAGCTTTTCAGTGACATCGAAACTGCCGTTGCTCGCCTCGGCGCGGATCTCGCCGTGGCGCTTGACCAACCGGATGGCGGCGCGGGGCGCCCCCAGACCGATGGCCATCTCGGGACAGACGGGGTGATAGTCAAAGTGAGCGCCAAGATCCCGTTCACAGAAGCTGGAGCGCTTGTGGCCCCCATCGAAACGTACCTCTTGTCCCAGCAGGCAGGCACTGATACCGACTTTAATCTTGTACATGATGACGCTCCTTGTATAAGCATTGATTCAGTTATAGCAGTTATACAAAAAAATGAAAGTTGTATAACTATTTGCGACTGATACGACACAAGGAGAAAAAAGGGATCACCGGAAAAAGAAAAAACCCATGGCGAACGCCATGGGTAAAAGTCAAGACACTACGGACTACGGGAAGGGGGATTAGAAGCTGTACTTCACACCCAGGCTGGAGATGGAACCTTTTTGCAGATCCCAGTTGCGATAGGTGTAATCGGCAGTCAGCGCCCAGTTCTGGTTGAGCTTGTAGGCACCGCCCACCTTGAAGTCGTGCATATCGTCGGTCATGTTGGCGTAGCGATAAGCGGTAGAGAGCTCGATGTCGCCGATGTCGTAGCGCAAGCCCACTTCACCGTACATGCTGCCGCTATCCTTGCGAGCAACAGCATCCCACCCTTTGTTAGCGATATCGCTGGCAAGTTCACGCTCCAGCATGTAGCCGGTCACACCGGTTTCACCGTAGAGGTTCAGACCTGTGCTGAGCGGGGTAAATACACCGACACCGATGCTGGAGATCGACATGCTGTCGTTGCCGTTGCTGCGAGAGGTGTATTCAGTGCTGCCGCGACCATAGAAATTGGAGCCGAAGCTCTTGGAGAGATCCAGGCTCAGACCGCCAAAATCACGGGTTCCTTTGCTGTCATTGCTGAAGGTACCGCTGAGATAGTCGGATTTGGTGTGCGCCCAGGTAGCCGCGCCCTTGGCATAGCTGAAGGCATCCTGTGCCATGACGGAAGTAGAGGCAAACCCGACCAGAACCAGAAGAGAGACTGTTGCTTTTTTCATGATGATAACTCCATGTGATTGGGCCCGTTGCTAGCGAGCTGGTATGGAGTCATTGTGCGATCAGGTTCCCGGCTTGCCGAGCTGCAAGCTGTTGCAGAACCATGTCAGATGTAAGCAGATATTGCAGGGGGTGTCAGCGGCAACAAGTTGCCGACCCACACGGTTTGCATGGGCCGCAACAACGCCAAATCAGCGGAAGACCACCTCGTCAATTTCGACCCGCACCAGCGGCTGACCGGTCAATCCGGCAGGACGGGGGATCTCGAGGGCCAGTGACGGACGGGCTTGCCCCTTGCGCAGATAGGTCTCCGGCAGGCGATTCTCGGCAACCCAGAAGCGGGCCTCCTGACGGCTCAGCTGCACTCCGTCAGCACTGAACAGGGTCACCATGCCACGTACCCCGACCACATTGCGGGTGCCGGTATTGCTCACCATAAAGGTCAGCACCAGCGGGTCAGATCCCTCGATCTTGTCCAGCTTGACCACCACACCGTCACGCGCCATCTGGGCAAGCAGTTCCGGATTGGCCTTGGCCTGATCGGTCAGCACCGGAGCAGCGACGGCCACCACGGCCCCAGCCTTCCCATCAGCAGCCATGCCCTGTACGGACTCGGCCGGTTTAACCACCAGATACTCCCAGGTGAAGTCGTCGTTGAGCTGAACCTGCCGACCATCGGGCAACGTCACCTGAGAAAGAGGGGCAGCCTGCGCCAATACGGGGGAGAGGCACAGGGCAATCAGCAGACGGGAGAAGGGTTTCATTGGGCGAAGCTCGGTAACGGGTGAAAGGGCAACAGTATAAACAGTCCCGTCGCCCCTTGCCTATGACAGCACTCACGTTCTGGCACCCGCATCGCTTGCCCGCAGGCTAGATGGCGAGATCGTGCCGCTCTTTCTGTGCCATATCCAGGGTCACCAGATCGAACTTGCTCCCCTTGAGGGCGGACAAAATATCCGATTGCATATCAAAGGCCTGCGCACGCTGATGCTCGGGCAGACGCACCCGGGCCAGGGTGGTGGAGCAGTCGCACAGGGTATGGAAAAAGACCTGTGCCTCGTCCAGCCCCATGTCGGCCAGCATCTGCTCTGCCTGATCCACCATTCGCAAATAACGCTGCTCAAGCTGCCGTGGATTGGTGAAGCGATTGCTAAGGCAACCATTGCTCCCCTTGCCCCAACGACCGAGCTGACGCTTGTTGAAGCCGTAACGATAATCGCGACGCATCAATCCGTTGTCGGCAAAAAACCAGATTGAGTTGGCAGGCAGAGACCCGAACTGGGCAAGATAATCATCACGCTCCTCCACCGCTGCCGGAACCAGCAACGGCAGATGAGTCCACTCCGGACGAGTCTGCACATACTCACCAATGCGGCGAACCGGGTCGATCAGCCCTTCAATATTTGGCAGGCGATCGCAAAAGACGATCTCGTCACTCTTGATGACCCAGTGATCGATACCATAACGCTGGCAATAACGGCGGGCACGGGCTACTTCGCTGCGACTGCGGGTCGGATTATCGAGGGTAATTGCGTGGATTTTCACACCGGCAGCGCGGCACAGCTCGATGCTGTAGCAGGATTCCAACCGTCCCGAAAAAGAGACAACCAGCTCGTCAAAACTTGCCAGTCGCTCAATCAGCAGCTGTTCCCTGGCTTGAAAAGAGTGATCATATCCCTGATTCAGTACAACTACATTGGCACCCATTAAACAGCTCCGGATGATGAACAGGTGCAGTATTGTGCGGCAAACAAACTGAATAGACCCTTAAAGAGTCTGGTTAAAATTAAAACTTGATGATTATTTCCTGTGATTCTGCTGCTAAATCTTCATTTTGGGCGTCATAAATTCGTAATCTTGCTTGGTGAACCCGATGGGCTCGCAAGAAACCCTGCGCCTGATCCAGTGAGGTGAAGGTCAGGCGTCCTCCCTCGCTGTCGGTCAGGCAGAGGCACTCCCCTTCTGCCTCAACACAGAGCTGATAACCGCTGCCATCCTTGCAAGCGATGATCAGGGTCGCCTCGGGATAGTGACTGAGCCAATTGCGAAATCGGCCATGCTCCATAGTGCTCCTAGAGGGGCATCACCCCCTGCCGGTGGCGGGCAAACAGCCCAGCTCACCCAGTTGCTGGCGGCAACTCGCCGCGTCGGTAAAGACGATCCCCCTGATACCGAGGGCCTCGGCGGCCGCGATGTTGGCGGGACTGTCATCGATGAAGAGACACTCTGCCGGTTTCAGATCGAACGACACCAGCAGATAGCGGTAAATATCCGGCTCCGGCTTCATCATCCGCACCCGCGCCGAGACCACCTTGCCGCTGAAGAAGCGCCAGAAATCCTGATGCTGCTCCAGCCAGTCGATGCTGGCATGACCCATGTTGGAGAGGGCATACAGGGTGTGCCCCGCCCCGTGCAGCTCGGCTATCAGGGTTAGCATAGCGGGATCTGGCTGCAGGGAGGCCGGAACGGCCTGTAAAATGGCCAGATTCTGTGCCGCCGAGAGGCCGGTGCGCGCTTGCGCTTCCCGGGCCATGGTGTGGAGCGACATGGTGCCTCTGTCCACCTCCAGCCAATCCGGGTGGTTAAAGAGCAGATCAGCCAACTCTTCGGCTCCTTGCGGGCCACGCACCGAATGCACTATGCCTACCGGATCCCAGCTCACCACCACCCGTCCCAGATCGAAAATAATCGCCATCGTCTTTACCTCCCCCACTGGGTTTCAGTCATCGAAACAGAGTCAATAGAACATCGCTCATACGCCATTTTATTAACCGGATACCCTGCCCCCATCCCCGCCCGCGGGCAAGTTTTACTTGCATCAAACCGACAAATCCCTTAATGGTTATGACGTTACTTCAAGGACACACCTATGCACGCACCATTCTTCTTTGCTTTCTCGTTTATCCGGCCCGCTTGAGGGAAGGCCTGTCGTCGTGTGAACAGAAAGCAAAGACGAATCGAGCCTCCCCTAGCGGAGGCTTTTTTTTGCATTAATATCAATCGATTACTTGGATAGGGAACAATCATGGCAACGCTCGACGAGATCAGACAAGACATCACCCGGTTGGATCAGGAGCTGCTTGCCCTGCTGGCGAAACGCAAGACCCTCAGCATCGAGGTCGCCCGTGCCAAGCAAGCCAACCCGCGCCCCATTCGTGACCACCAGCGGGAGCAGGAGCTGCTGGTCGCCCTGATCCAGAAAGGGCGTGTGCTGGGGCTGGACGCCCAGTACATCACCCGCATCTATCACACCATCATCGAAGACTCTGTGCTCTCCCAGCAGGCCTATCTGCAGAGCCTGCTCAACCCGGAGCAGCAGGAGCCGATGACCAGCGTCGCCTATCTGGGGCCGCGCGGTTCCTACTCCAGCCTCGCCGCCCGCAAATATCTGGCGCGCTACAAGGATCAGGTGATCGAGGTGAACTGCCAGAACTTCCGCGAAGTGCTGGATGCGGTGGAGTCAGGCCGCGCCGCCTTCGGCGTGCTACCCATCGAGAACACCAGCTCTGGCTCCATCAACGAAGTCTATGACGTGATGCAGCACACCAGCCTCTCCATCGTCGGCGAGCTAACCTACCCCATCGAGCACTGCATCCTCACCGCCGTACCGACCGAGCTGAGTCGCATCAAAACCTTCTATGCCCACCCGCAGGTGTTCCAGCAGTGCTCCCACTATCTGAGCAAGCTGGAAGGAGCCCGTCACGAGATCTGCGACTCCTCCTCCAGTGCCATGATGAAGGTGAAAGAACTGGCCAGCCCGGAGGCCGCCGCCATCGGCAGCGCCGCCGGTGGTGAACTGTATGGCTTGGACGTGCTGGCCGAGCAGCTCGCCAACCAGAAAGAGAACTACAGCCGCTTCATCGTGGTGGCGCGCAAGCCCATCGACGTGGCGCCGCAGATCCCGGCCAAGACCACCCTCATTATGTCCACCTCCCAGAAGCCGGGTTCGCTGGTCGAGGCGCTGCTGGTACTGCGCAGCCACGAGATCAACATGACCAAGCTCGAATCCCGTCCGGTGCAGGGCAACCCGTGGGAAGAGATGTTCTATCTGGATGTCTCCGCCAACCTGCAGACCCCGGCGATGCAGGCCGCACTGGTGGAGCTGACCAAGATCACCCGCTATATCAAGGTGCTTGGCTGCTACCCGAGCGAGGATGTGAAACCCACCGCAGTGCCGCCGGTGCTGATGGGGAGCTAACCAGCCCACAACGACAAAAGGCGAGCACCCTGCTCGCCTTTTGTTTTGATGCCGGTTTTCACGGCAAGCCCATCAACTCAGAACTGACCGGCCATCAGCTGGTTGATGTTGTAGAGGGCACGGGTATCGAGCTCCATCTCGGTGGCATAGGTGTTGCCGCGCGGATAGGAGGCAACCACCCGGGCACCACGCACCACACCGGCGACCGACACATCCAGGGAGTTGGAGGTCTGGGTCAGGTCACGATAGCTGCTCTGGCCGCGCACCTGCTGACCATTGAGCTGCTCGGCCAGCTCGCGATATGCATCCATCTTGGAGGCGCGAATGGCTTGCAGCATCTTCTCCGACTGGGAGGGGCCGGGCTGGATGTCGATCACCGCATAGCCTACCGCCTTGAGCACCGGAAAATCATCGGGCTTGCCACCCTGGGTGTAATCCACCACCCGGTTGTAGCTGCAACCGGTGAGCAAGAGTGCCAACAGGCAACCAAACAGGATCTTCATGACTCGCTCCTCACGGGGTCAGGTTGACCAGATGACCGCCCGGCCGGGCCTGACTGTCACGCATCAGATAGCCGCGATTGATCGATGCCCGACCAAACGAGTTGTTGGCACCGAACAGATATTTTTGCGGGATCAGGCTCTGGGCTGTGGTCTCCACCATCTTGGTGCGCATGTCGATAACGCGGGCGTTGACCAGGATCCCCTTGCTATTGCGGCTGAAGGTGCCGACCAGAATGCGGGAGATCGGCAAACGGGAAGAGAGCTCCTTATAGTTGCGGCTCAGCACGAAGTCTCCCTGCGGCGTCACCTTGATGCTACCGGTCAGCTTGAAGTCCACCACCACCTCGCCGCGGCGGTTGAGCTCGTAGATAAAGCTCTCCTCAATCTGCTGCCCCATCCAGTTGGTATCCTGCAGGGTATCGAGATCGACGAAAGAGGCCACCGCGATGGGTTCGGTCAGGGTGGTCAGCGATTTGCGCTCCATCAGCTGATCGGTCATGCGCGCCACCAGCCAGTTGAGCTCCATCCCCTGCGCCGCCTGGCGGGGGTCACCCTGATCCCGATTGATAGGGTCGGAGCCACACCCGGTCAATGCCAGGGCGAGCGCCAACGCCGTGATGAGTTTGTTCATGGATACCTTTCCTGTATCTGCACCTGACTTATTATCGGACGCGCCGGACAAAGCTTGAGCCGGGAATGAGGCATGATTCTTGCTTTTTAATGGACATCGTCAGCGCCAACGTGCGCTGCCACTTGGAACGTGTTGTGATCCATGTCGGCCAGCAAGCGCCATTTCCTCAAAATGGCTCGGCTGCCCGCCAACTCAAGGTATCTGCTATGAAATTACCGCTGCTGTTGACCCTGCTGCTGGCCAGCTTGAGCGCCCGAGCCGAGCTTATAGAAGCGCAGGGCAGCGCCGCCATTCTGGGGGGCGATGAGGTCTATGCCCGCGAGCAGGCGACCCGCGACGCCCTGCGTCAGGCGCTGCTGGCCAGCGGCGCGGCCGTTTCCAGCGTCCAGCGTCTGGAAAATGGCAGCCTTCGCTCCGAGCAGATCCAGATCCGCTCCGGCGGAGACATTCGCCAGTACCGGCTCAAGCGGGAAGAGGTGCGCAACGGCCGCATGTATATCACGCTAGTGGCCGACATTCAGGCCGAGCGCCAGATCTGCCAGACCCAGCACTTCGCCAAGGATTTGACACTGGTGAGGCTGCGGATGCGCTATCCGGACCAAGCCAGCTACGGCGCCATGGACGACATGCCGGAAAACCTCTCGCGACGACTGTTCGAGACTCTCGCCAACGCGCCGCAAGGGGTCGCGGTGCGCCAGTGGCTGGATGAAAACCTGCGCATCGACCCGCTTCACCTGCAACAGGGGGATCGCAGTGCCCTCGAGGAGATCAAGGCGCTCAGCCTGCGTACCGACAGCCAGTATCTGGTGCTCGGCAGCATCGACGATCTCTCCATCGAGCCGCAGGGCAACCAGCTGACCAGCTGGTATGAGGATCCCGTACGCAACTTTCGCATGCAGCTCTACCTGTTTGACGGCATCAACGGCAGCCTGGTCAACCGCAAGGTCTACGAAGGGCGCGCCACCTGGACCTTTGGCAAGCGGGAGCAAGTGGGCAGCAGCAGCGGCCAGTTCTGGCAGTCAAGCTATGGCCAGGAGGTCAACTACCAGTTGCAGCAGGCGGCTCAGGATCTGGTAGCCCAACTCACCTGCGCCCCGGTCACCGCCCGGGTAGTCGGCCAGAACGAACGCGGCCCCTACATCAATCTGGGGCGGCGCAACGGCGTCAAACTCGGCGATCAGTTCCGCATCCAGCACAACGCCGACTTCATCGACCCCTACGGCAAATCGCGCATGATGCGCAACCCGGCCGACGGACTCTTCGAAGTGGTGCAGGTGTTCGACGATGGCGCCATCATCAGCAGCCAGAACAAATATTCGCCGTTTAACATCCAGAACGGGGATTTGGCAGTATTGGAATAAGAATCAAGGGTTTAAAAGGGAGTTGCTTCTTGTATAATGCCCGCCACACAGCTCCCGTAGCTCAGCAGGATAGAGCGGTCCCCTCCTAAGGGACAGGCCACTGGTTCGACTCCAGTCGGGAGCGCCATATAAAACAAGGGGTTGGCATCATCATGGTGCCAACCCCTTGGTCGTTTTTGGCCCTGGCGTGCTTGTGAGCGTATTGCCCCATCATTCGCTCAAAACCCAGGGGCTATGGGATAACACAGTGGCCCTGAAGGGCCACTTGCCTGTCAAGCTATCAGCCTTTTTGCCAGGTAGTGGCGATCTTGCCAAACCAGTGTTCAGAGAGTTTCTGCGCTTGTTTGACTTCCGGCTTGGTCATCGCTGCTTCCAGCTCATCACGAGCCTGCACGGCTTCTGGCATCCCTTCTGTTGCCGCCATAGATAACCAGGCATAGGCATGTACCCGGTTGCGCGGAGCCCCCAGTCCCTCTTCACGCATGGTCCCCATACGGTATTGAGCCATCCGGTCACCCTGCTGGGCAGCCAGACGATACTGCTTGAGTGCCAGCACATAGTCCTCTTTACCGCCCAAACCCTGCCGCAGCATCTCGCCATAAGCATATTGAGCCTGGGTATGACCTTGTCCAGCAGCTTTGGCATAGCTGGCTCTGGCTTGCTCCAACTCACCCTGCTCTTGCTGCAACTGCGCCAGCTCGAAACTGGCCTTGGTGATCCCGCCTTCCGCAGCCAGAGTCAACCAATGCTGCCTGGCTACACCATCTGTTTGTTGCAAGCTCAGTTGGTACTCCGCCTCATGCGAGCCATGAGTCACAGCCAGCTCCAACCAATATCTGCCCAACGCAGGATCAGCTTGCACCTGCTCTCCCGCCAGATATGCAACACCCAGCCATAGTTCAGCTTCGGCAGAACCCGCATTGGCAGCCCGCTGATAAGCCGCGAAAGCATCAGTTGGTGTAGCCTGACGAGCCAGCAACAACAAGGCATCCGGCTGCTGCTGGGCGGCCGCCTTCTCAAACCAGCGCTGGGCAATATCCGGGCGTTTGATCACCCCTTTCCCCTGCTCATAGCGCTTGCCCAGCTGATACTGAGCGTCTCGATTGCCCAATTCTGCCGCTTTTTCCAACCACTTGACGGCATCCTCATCCGCCCCCTGCTGCTTGGCATACCACTGCCCAAGGATCAATTGCGCCTCTGCATGATCCTGTTTGGCGGCTTTCTCGAACCAGTCGAGGCATTCACTGACCAACTTGCCCTGATGCTGCTCCTGACACATCAGGCCCAGCTGATAGCTGGCATTGCTGTTGCCAAGGCGAGCAGAGCGCTGCCACCACTGAGTAGCAAGTGCTGGATTCTTTGGCTCACCGAGTCCAGCCTGATACCACTCCCCTACCTGCCAGGCAGCATTGGCACGGACCTGCTGATCAGCAGCCAAAGGGCCCGACTGCTCTGCCGCTTGCTGCATCCAGTGCATGGCATTGGGGTAATCGGGTTGGGTTGCCAGCCGTCTGGCCAGTTCATATTGAGCCTTGCCATTGCCCTGAGTGGCGGCTTGGGATAACTCGGCGTCAGTGAATGAAGTAGTAGAAGAGCAGGCAGCAAGCAGGCTGGTCGCCAGCGTCAGCCATAAGATTCGATGGGTCATGAGATAATTCTTCGTAGAGTGAAAAAGGAACGGATGAGGTGCTGCTGTATTGCGGGCTAATCCGTTATGCTACGCAGCCACCTGATGGGCATATAGCTGATGCGGCGCCTTCCCTGGCCATTAGCCTTGCCTGTCAGGTGGTTTGCTACAGGTGATCCTGATAGACCTTCTGCCAATAGGCATACTCGGCCTTATCGTGACCGTCCATTATAAGGAAAGGTCAATCCGGAATAATCGGCTTCCATGGCTCTTTTTTCTTTGGCTTTATTTCGTAATAACGATAGTCACGTAACGGTTCGTTTTCTGTCACATCCCCATTGGGGTAGTAATCTCGATAAACGAAATTTCCTTTGAGCTTGCTTCCCTCCGTGGTGCCATAAACCAGATAGTCATGATCAACCATGGGAGAAAAATGAATAGTACCAAGCGGGGTAGGAGCCTTGCCGGGTTGATAAGCAAAGTCAGGTTGGCGCTCCCCAACTTCTCCGGTCGTATTTTTGATAATACCAACTGAATTAAGCCATAATACGCTTTTACTATAACTCGCTGGATACCCCTTCTCGATTTCTTGCAAAGACGCATAAGGATAATAACGAGGTGTTCTGCTGATTTCGTCCGACTGATATTCTTGTTCCTGTTGCTTGATACTAAAAGTATAGGTGGCAGCGCCAGATTCCAAGGCAGCAAATTGGCTGACAATAGGAATGCGGGCATTATAGTAGTTGGGATCCTTGATCTCTGAAGAAATATTGATTTTATCGAGCTGCCAGCCACAGCGGGAGCCGCCATCAAGGGCGATCTGGACCGAATAGTGACCAGATTTGGGATAAATCAGACCAAAATATGTTGCGAGATCCCCACTGTTACGGGTACAGCCCTTGGTTGAATAGTAATTTGGCACTATGGTCACTTTGACCTCCGGCGGGATCACCCCATCAATGGTGAGCCAACGATTCTGCTGCGGCGGGTCCAACGGCGGATGGTTATAATCCTTTTTGAGGCTGTTATAGGCGGCGCGCGAAATGCAGCCGCTTAACAGGGTGCAGCAGAGCAGGGTAAGCACTTTTATTTTCATATTCATGATACTGGCCTCTATTTACGGGGTGCTTGCCACATGCGGGTGATAGCAAACTGCTCCGGCTCAGTCTGCCCCTGTGGCAATAGGGGATGAAATTAATTTAAACGCGCATCCCCTGGCCGCAAACATATCGCAAAAAATCAATCAGGAATAATTGGCCTCCATGGCTCTTTTTTCTTTGGCTTTATTTCGTAATAACGATAGCCACGTAATGGTTCATTTTCTGTGATGTCACCATTGGGGTAGTAATCTCGATAAATGAAATTTCCCTTGAGCTTACTTCCCTCCGTGGTGCTATAAACTAGATACTCATGATCGACCTCGGGGGAAAAATGAATGATACCAAGCGGTGTAGGAGCCGTGCCGGGCCGATAAACAAAGTTGGTCCCGCTCTTTCGGCCTCCGTTCAAATTGTAAAGGAATAATGCACTTTTAATTTTACTTGAAGGATTATCTTTATTTATTTCTAATAATGATGCATATGGATAATAACGGCGGGTCATGTTTACCTCGCCCATCGGTCCAACTTCCTCTGCTTCTATGAAGTGAAAGGCATGAACGCCCGCGACAGACTCCAAGGCGGTAAATTGGCTGGCAATAGGAATGCGGGCATTATAGTAGCTGGGATCGTTAATCTCAGAAGAGATTTCGATGCTATCAAGCTGCCAGCCACAGCGGGTGCCGCCATCAAGGGCAACCTTGACCGAATATTGGCCAGATTTGGGATAAATCAGACCAAAGTATGTTGCGAGATCGCCACTGTTACGGGTACAGCCCTTGGTTGAAAAGTAATTTGATACGATTTGCATACGTACGTCTGGCGGGATCACCCCATCTATGGTGAGCCAGCGGTTCTGCTGCGGCGGGTCCAACGGCGGGTGATTATAATCCTGTTTGAGGCTGTTATAGGCGGCGCGCGCGGCGCAGCCGCTTAACAAGGAACAGCAGAGCAGGGTAAGCACTTTTATTTTCATATTCATGATACTGGCCTCTATTTACGGGGCGCTTGCCACAGGCGGGTGATAGCAAACTGTTCCGGCTCAGTCTGCCCCTGTGGCAATAGGGGATGCAATTGGTTGTCGATCTGTAGCGCGCCATTCTCACGCCAGCTGACTTCCTTCGCGAGCCACTTTTTTTTCTCTATTAATACCTTGCCGTATTGGATAGCCTTTGCCTCGTTTGGATCAGGCAAGTTGTGCTGCTTATCCAGCAACCCCAACACACGTTTTTGCAGATAACCGGCATATTCCCCGCTGGGGTGTGAATGTATATTTGCACCGCCGCCATGGGAAGGGTTATCGCCGGGAGGATAGGCGTTGGCCAACGCAGCCTTTGCCTGTGCATCCATGCTTGCTTTGCCCTCCACCGCCAAATGGGGGATCACCAGCAACTTGGTTTGCACTGTCAGCAGTACCTTTTCACGCTGCTTCCCTGCCCCAACCCAGTAGTGGGTGTCGGTATAATCAAAGTGAACCAGCTTGCCATGATGAGCGTAGGGATCCTTGTCTGGCAACCCCAACGCAAGCACCGAGAAGACCTTGCCCAACAGGACTATCTTGGCCCCGGGGTGATCAAACCCGCGACCGGGGGGGACACTCGTCACCTCATCACTCTCGTTGCGATGGCGAAAATGGGGGAAGGTGAGCTCGCGCAGCGCACTTTCGGTGAGGGTACGTGGCATGCCATAGGTGTAGAGCAAGGGGCGGCTAGCCTTGAGGCTAGCGGCATGGAGCAGCGCCAACGCCCCCCCCAGCGAATGGCCACAGATAAACAGCTTTTTACCTCTAGCTGCAGTAGTAATATCTGTGTATACCTTGGCAATGCTGGACTTGGGATGCTTGGGCACCGCGGCAAACTGGTTATAAAAGCCCTGATGGGCCTTGCCTTGATTGGCGATGCTCATTTCCTGACACGGCACCGGAGTAAAGTTACCATCGGTGAGGCCATCGGAGAGTGACGCAGTGCCGCGCCAACTGACGATCAGTTCTTCGGGGCGCTGCACATAAAAAAACTGGGTATCGTACGAGCCACCAACCATGTCGCTCGGGGGGGCTTCCCCCTGCTCACCCTGTTCAGTGCAATCGATAAAAATAGGGGTTTCATAGCGTTCCCGATAAGGCACATCTTTAACCAAGGCCGCCTTGCTAAGGGCATTAATCCCATAAGGCAGGCGAGAGAGATCCTGCATCTGCTCAACAAAGAAGTGGGTGATAGAGCGGGCCCGTTCACTGGCTGAAGGGATGTACTTGGGGTTTGTTTTTCGCTTTTCCTTCACACGCTTGGTATTTGCCTCATTGACATCACCCCCGGCATAGGCCAAATGGGCCATCAATGCCAGGTTATGAGCGTTGCCCAGATTGTATTCCGGGCTGTGCTCCAACATCAGCACCCAGGCGCGCAGCGGAGTGATCTCAAGGGTGATCTTGATGGAGCGAGCTCCTGCTTTACTGAAGGCATAGAGTGGCCGCCGAGCTGCGCTCGCCTTGGCAGGATCTCCATGTGGAAAGTGGTAAGGAGGGAGCGGATGGCGCTTATCCTCCTCTTTTTGTTGTTCCTCTTCGAACAACGCTGGCAGCCTGTCCACCAACTGACCAAAACGGGCATAGCGAGGCAGGCGCCCTTGCTGTTCTGCCTCACGCTGGACAGGTGTGCCGTAGTCACTACGAGAAAGACGCAAGTGACGATGGGGCTCTTGCAGCACATCGGCTAATGCATCCGCCTCCAGCATCAGATAGAGAGGGCCGGGAGGCAACTCTTTCTCAACAATCACACCATCCCCGCTGGACTGCTTTCCTTGCCGTATTATCTTTTTGGGCCCATGGCCAACCCAAAGCACATACGGAAGATTGGGGAGCGGCTGACCGAGTTCGTCTACCAACTTTATTTCAGCTTCGTACTTGAGCATTTTACAGTCAAGGCACCCCTCAAGGGTGCGAGGTGTGGCTGCAGTCATATCGTGAGGGTTCCTTGTTGAGTTAACCATGCCAGAGCGTCATCAAGCGTCAGGGTCTGGATAACATCGCCGCGTTGGGCGCACGCAGTCAGCCAAGGGCGAATACGCTCAGAGAAGGGGGAATCCTCGGTATCCCATTGAGATGCGTCATCAGCTCGCTCTTCCCATAACTGCAAAGAGAAGTTCATGACTGCTGAATTGATACCGGGTTCACTGCGATGCCAGGCATCGATCAGTGATGGGGGAACGCTCCATGGGTAATCATTGTTCGGCGCTAAATTGCCGCTGTTTTTCAGCCATACCTGCCCCGATGGCAGCCGGAGCGCCTCTACAGGAGAGAGCAGGCCAGCCCACAAGGCGGGCTCATTGGCTGACAGCCATATGGACAACAGTCTGGGATCATGAAACCGAAGAGCTTTAAGTTGACCATCAAGCATTCCCCGCAAATAGTGCTGCCAGTGTTCTTTTTGAGCAAGCCATGCCTCACGGCTGGCATAAAGCCAACCCCAGGATGGGTCTGGTTGTTGCTCAGCCCAGCTCAATACTGCACTGGCTGTTGCCCACGGCAATTCAACCAGCCATGGGCTGGCATGAAGGATGGAACGCATCGGAGTTTGCACATACAACGGAATCGCATTCATCACCCAGCCTTGTTGGTGCCAATCACTCACGGGACTGGGCTGTGCAAGTGGATTGAGCATTGCATACAGGGTCATCGATTCAGCACTGACAATGTGCTCTGCCTGCGCAAAAAGGGCGATAGGCTTGTCCGTCATTCGTCACACTCATTGATGTTCATTGCGGTCTCCTGCTGGGCAAGCAGCGGGCAGGCTTTCCCCCCTTTAAATGGAAGTGGCGGGGTGTAGGCAGGTAACTCAACCCCACCGGGTAACCCCGGCATTTGCCCCGCCCAACCTGAACCTGAGCCGGGACTGCCGCCAGAGTTCATCTTGATGGTGGGGCCGACTAAGGTGACGCCGCTTGGATCGACCTTCACAAAACTGCCACCGACTTTCAGGGTGATCTCCGACCCGGCTTCCAACACAATTTTTTGGCCCGAGTCGAGATGAATCTCCTGTACAGCATCAATCAGCAACGACTGGCCTAGCTTCTGGTGCATGGAGGCATCGACCGTCAGCGAATAGTCCGCCTTGATCTGGTCGCGTTTTTCACCTTCAACTGTCAGGTGGTCATTGCCGAGGCTGGGCGGAGCGCCATCCTTGCCCGGCACCTTTCTGATGCGGGTGACGCGCTCGTTGTCGATATCCCGATGCTCGTCATGCTTGATGTGCCACGCCGCATCGTTTTCAATCAGCACATTCAGGTCTTTCTGACCGTGGATATAAATCTCTTCCTGTCCCGCCTGGTCTTCAAAACGCAGCTCGTTGAAACCCTCGCCCTGGTGGGTTTCGGTGCGCAGCACGGTGCGAGTCTTGTTGGCTGGCAGCTCATACGGCGGCCAGTTGGTGGCGTGATAGGTACGGCCGGTGACGATAGGCTGGTCGGGGTCACCTTCGAGGAATGAGACGATAACCTCATGGCCGATGCGCGGTATCGCCATCATGCCGTATTGGCCACCGGCCCAACCCTGGCTCACCCGCACCCAGCAGGAGCTCTGGTCGTTGGAGCTGCCGTAACGGTCCCACGGGAACTGCAGCTTTACCCGGCCATGTTCGTCGCAGTAAATCTCCTCCCCTTCTGGGCCAACCACGATGGCAATTTGCGGGCCGTCCACCATCGGCTTCTGAGGTGCCTCGGGGCTGCCGATGCGGGCGCGCCAGGTGGTACTCGCCTTCACTACGCCAAATTCGTTGTGGTAGACGGTAGGGCCGCTGCCACCTTCTTCTTCCAGCGCTTGCGGTTGTTCACCGGTGTGGCGGATATGGACAATTTGCCAATCGCTGTTGAGGCTGCCGTTCGGGTGTTCGGTCAACGCGAAGCTTTGTCCCGGCAAGAGGGCTGCGCTGTTGGATTTGCCGCTGCCCGCTACCGCGTCATTGCGCAGGGCATCGAGCCGGTGTTGTGCAAACGCCTTGCCGCTCGGGTCCTGCTTGTAGCGGCCCGGATAGTCGAAGTGCTGGTAGGTATCGCGCTGATGCTCGAGCTCTGCCCCCTGCTTTTTATGGGAGAGGCCATAAGCCGGCGTCTTGAAGCTGTAGTCCTTGAGCTCCACATCCGAGGGGCGCACCGCCTCGCGGTAGTGGAACTGGCGCACATAGGGACCTTGTTCCAGCGAGCGGTTGCCGAGGTTGAAAAATAGCTCGGGGCCGGCGGTCAGGGCTGCCGCATCGTCAGCAAAGACGATGCGGTGCTTGCCTGCTTCAAACTCGTGGAAGTAGAAGAGCCCCTCTTCGGCTGCGAGGCGATTCACGAAATCGAGGTCGGTCTCCCGATACTGCACGCAGTATTCGCGCTGGGCGTGCTCGTTCTTGAGCGCAAAGGCGTAGTCAGTAATGCCGTGTTCTTGCAGCAGGATACTGAGGATTTCGTCGGGCTTTTGCGCCTGGAAGATGCGGGAGTTCTGGCGCAGGCCCAGCCGCCACAGGGCCGGTTTGACTTGCAGGCTGTAACGGGTGCGGCGAAAGCCGCTGTCCCCTTGGGCAAACTCGCTCACTACCCCGCATACGCGGCGTTGCAGCTCGCCGTTGTACCACACCATCAGCTCGCAGGGCTGGTCCAGCACGGCGCCAAAGTCAACATCAGGCTGGCTACTTGCCACCTCCAACTGCAAGTTGAACGGCCGGTTCAGCCCCTCATCCAGCTGAAAACTGGCCACCACGAAGGTGCTCTCGGGCAACGCTCCCACCTTGACGGTAAATTGCAATCCGGTTTGATTAGCCATGGCTTTTCCCTCTTGTCACGGCCAAGCTGTGCCTGAGCCCTTGCCAACTCTCGCGCCCATACACTCCCTCGCCGCGCAGCCACGCTACCGCCCTCTCCGGTGCCGCAAGGGCCACCAAAGATAAGGGGGTTAACAGGTTACGAGCGGTTCGGGTCTGCATCACAGGACACCCTTTAGTGCTTTGCCATCCCTCCGCACTCACCGGCAGGGCATCAAACCCCGGCAGGGGGATGGCAAAACAGAAAAGCTCCAGCCAACCCGTTGGCCAGGCTGGAGAAAATGCACAGTACAAGAAGCCGGTTGAACAACCGGCTCAAAGACACATTACTACTTACAAGGAATACCAAAGTACCGAAGCAAGGCTTACGCCTCGATGGGCGCGCGCCAGTCGTCCGCACCGGAAGTACCGGCAACGGTGTGCTCCCAGTCAATCTTGCGGTAAGCCATGGAGACCTGGATAAGCTGGGTGAAGTCAGACTTCGCCGGGTCCTGGCAGTGCGGCATCTGGCAGTCGATGTCAACGATGGTGGCATCGGTCAGCACGGTAGAGAAGAAGTGCTCCTGCTTGCCTTCAACGGAGGTGCGGTACCACTTCAGGGTCACTTTAGGCAGCATCTCGCCGGAAGCCAGGGAGTTGTACATCAGCGGCACGGCTTTGTTCAGCGCAACGGTGAACTTGAACGGCTTGTGGACACGCTGACCAGCCGGCTGACCGGATTGCGGGTCGGTCGGGACAGTCACAACGTGCTGGAACTCTTGTACCAGCATCTCGTCTTCGTGACCTTGTACGAAGATGTTGCCGACGGAATCGGAGGTGAAGGCACCTGCGGTGATATTGCCCTGGGTTTTACCTTCGATGCTGATATAACATGGAGTTGGCATGGGTATGCTCCTAAATAGGTTGGTTAAACGAGATAGCACTCGACCAACCTTTAGCAGCGTCCATGCCATTTTTTT